>CAMWHJ010000018.1 GCA_947174015.1 uncultured Lachnospiraceae bacterium
CTTTTTCTTACGGTCTGTGCAGTAAATGCACAGACCTACTGAACAGTTACAAATTCTGTGCCATTACATCCATATAATCTCTGCCGGACAATAGGCAAAGGCAGTATCATCCACCTGTGCAATACTGGAAGGCAAATACACCCGTTCCAATGCACTGCATCGGTAAAATGCTTTTTTGGGTATTTCCTTAATTCCCTCTGACAGACGAATTTCCTTTAAAGAAATACAGTTTTCAAAGGCAGATTCTCCTAAACTTTCCAAAGCGGTAAGAGCTCCCATTTCTTCTAATCGAATACACCCGAAAAATGCCCGCTTTCCAATATGCTTTACATGCTCTGTCTGCTCCACCTTGGCAAGCCATTTGCACTGCTGCAGGGCAGATTCTTTGATTTCTGTAATTTCCTCTTGTAAGGTAAGTCTGGTAAGCAAATTGCTTTCTTTTAATGCTGATTTCCCAATCACCGAAATTCCCAGAGGGAGTTTCAAATCTTCAATATTTCCGGTACATTCCACCAACACTTCTCCCTCCATCTTAAAGCAGTTGTAACACTCTCTGCCTATCTGGGTAACCTGCTGTGGCTGCTGCCGTTTTATATCATGCAGGCTGTTTAAGGGATAGGAACTTCCATCCTCCAACACAATTTCTTCTATATTAATACAGTTTCTAAAAGCGTATTCCTCCAGCTTTACTCTGCCTTCAAATACTACTCTCTTAAGTTCTAAATTATTGGCAAATGCCCAGCCGCATATTTTATAAATCTCCTTTGGAATTACCACCTGCCCCGGAATACTGCCAGCATCCAGAACCATGCCCCTTTCCACCACCATAGGACTGTCCCTCCGCCTTCTTCTAAGCCATTCCGTTTTATCAAAGGCTCTGGCTCCTATCTCCTTGAGACTTTTTGGCAAATTCACAAAGGTAAGACCTTCCCGATCCCGAAATACCTCCCGCTCTATTACTTGGATGCCCTCCGGGATAGTAACCTTTCTGGCAAAGCCATCATATCCGGTGATGCCAAGGTTACTGTCAAATGAAAAAACGCTTAAGGCACTGGCATAGATCTGGCGGACTTCCTTTGGCAGTGACTTGTCATTTAAGCTTTCATATCCCTTAATTTCATAGATGTTTTCAGAATACTTTACAAACCCCACCCCACTGCAGCCCCGAAAAGAACTGGATTTCATGGTTAGAAATTTTTCATCAGAGTTTGTGATAATTTCAATTTCCGTGAGATTTCCACAGTCTTGAAAACAAAAATCTCCCAACTGTGCTGTTTGGTGGAAGGAAATCTTTTGTAAATTATCACAAAATGAAAATCCATAATTGTCAATTACAATATTCGGTGGAAAATTCACACACTGCAATGAAATACAGAATTGAAAGGCATTTTTTCCAATGTATTCTGCTTTTTCTATGGATAAGCTCTGTAATGCCCCACATCCTTGAAAGCTCTCCTGCTCTATTCGCTTTGCAGACAAAATCTTCACATCTTCTAAAGATTTGCACCATGCAAACGCTCTCCTGCCTACCACCTCTGTCTGTGCTATCTCTACGGTTCGCAGATTTTCACATTTTGCAAAGACTTCTTCGCCCATTGCAATCATACCTTTGGGAAATTTTATCGTCTGAAGATTTTTGCAGCCATAAAAAGCTCCTTTCTTTATCTCTTTGACACTTTCCGGCAGTTCCAAATACTGCAGGCTTTCATTGCAAAACCATTCATATTCTTCTATGATCTGCACACCTTCTGGAATTCGCAGAGTTCCATTGAGCACCTGTCGGTTAATGCCTACTCTTGGAATTACAGCAGGTTTTTGCAGGATAGCCTCTTTTAACATCTGCTGTCGGCTGCTTTGAGAAATCCCTGTCTTGGCAAAGGCAAGTGGTTCCACAATGGTGCCTTTGGGCAGCATAAGCTCTGTGATTGCTCTACAACCATAAAAACTCATACTCCCCAATCCGTGCAGGCTCTTGGGAAATTCCACTGCCTGCAATTTTGTACAGCCATAGAATGCCATATCGCCAATGTGTTCTAAACCCTCTGGCAGTATCACTTCCTGAAGTGCCCTGCACCGCTTAAAGCAGGAGATTGCAATTTCCCTCATCTGTTTTGGAATGGCGATACGAATAAACTTCACACAATTTTCAAAGGCAGAATCCTCTATTATCTTAATATTTTCTGAAAGTTTCATGGTCTGCAATACCACACAGTCTGCAAAGGCTTCACGCTCAATTACCTCGACGGAATCCGGCAATTCTATTCTGTCCACTTCCTCATTGCCTGCAAATGCTCTCTGACCGATCAGAGTGGTTCCTTGTGGTACCACCACCTTTTTTTCACAGCCCCGGTATTTTAATAACATGGTCCCACTCATTACAAAATTTTCCAGCACCTGATTGTGGATCGTTGCAACTAACTGGTTTTCTTCTCCTGCCTCCTCCTCCAAACCTTTCAATGCAAACTGTCTGTCTCTTGGTAATTGAATTTTGCACAGAGAGGAACAGTTTTGAAATGCTGATTCCTCAATTTCCACCTGCTCTGACAAAAAAGTAACCTTTTCCAAACTCATACAGCCCCGAAAAGCTTTTGCCCTAATACGTTTCAAACTTCCGGGAAATACCACCGACTGAATCCCCCGCTTGTCAAAAAAGCAGCTTTTGCCGATTTCTGTAATCCCCTCCGGCAATTCAATATGCTTTACATTATTCAGATATTCCACCAAAACTCCATCCTCGATTTTTAAAATCAGATAAATATCCGAAATAATTTTATGAATCAGAGGATCTATCACCAGCTTTCCTGTTACAATATCCACCACCCTATTGATTTCAAAAGTTTCTCCATCAGAAAAAGAAATGGTACGAATTTTATTGCAGCCGGTAAAACACTCACAGATACTGTCTTGATCCAAATTTCTGGATATCACCAGTTCCTCCAAGGCAATATCATTTAAAAAAGTCTGTTTTCCCAAAGTGACCACACCTGGCATCTGGATGCTTTTTAAGTTGTCACAATAGAGAAACACACAATTGCCAAGACTGGTGACCTTTTTGGGCAGTGAGATTTTCTTTAGGCTGTGACAGCGGTGAAAGGCATATGCACCGATTTCTCTTAAGTTTTTGGAAATTCGTATCTCCTCCAGACTACGGCAGCCCTTAAAGGCATGTTCACTGATAATCTCCACCGAATCCGGCAAAATTACCCGCTTCATTAAGGCACAACCCTTAAAGGCATTGGCACCAATCACCGTGACTCCGTCAGGAACACAAACTTCCCCACCGATAGCTGTACATTTTACCAAGATATGCTCTGTGATGATGAGACCTTCACTATTTTCCTGCAAGGTACTTTCCTGTGATGCATTTTTCTTCCCGTCACTTCCCATGTGTTCTCGATTTAAATGAAATTCTGAGTTCTCTGTAAATTCTTCTTTCACCCTTTTTCCTATTCTCCCTTCCAAGTAAATTTTTCGTAACTATTCAGTACCCTCATAGTTACAAGCAAAGAACCATGCAAAATTGTTTTTCGGGTATTGCACCCATGAAAATTGCTACGCAATGGGTGCAAGCAGGCAATCAAACTGATTTACAGTTTGATTACTTTAGGCAATGGTTCTTTGCCTGTTATATCCACTTTTTCTTACGATCTGTGCAGTAAATGCACAGACCTACGGAACAGTTACTTTTCATCTATTTGTCTTATGTCACTTACCCTATGAAAACGCCTGTGCAAACAGCTCTGACAATTCTTCCCATGTTCCGCACTGATACATTTTCTGCTTATATCCTTTCATCCCCGGCTGCTTTTTCATAAAATAAGCTGCCAGCTTTCGAATGTAATCTATGGCATAGACTTCATCATAATAGGCAAATGCCAGCTTTGACTGCTCTTTCAATATTTGCCCCTTGCCTTTTGTCACCACTTTCCCTGTCAGCTCCGCAAAAATATAAGGATGCTCCAGTCCATACCTGCCAATCATCACACCGTCTGCACCGGTTTCCTGCATCATTTTATCGGCATCCGCCACAGAGAAAATCCCCCCATTGGCAATGACCGGAATCTGCACCACCGCTTTTGCCTCTGCAATCTGCTCATACACAGGAGCTCCATCATACATCATATTGCGAGTTCGTCCATGGATGGAAATCATGTCTGCCCCGGAATCCTCACACATCTTGGCAAATTCTGCTGCGATATGATGCTTTTCTCCCACTCCGATACGGCATTTTACCGACACCGGCTTACCGCTTCGCTTACACTGTCTGATAATTTTCGAAGCCCGTTTTAAATCCATCAGCAATGCACTTCCCTCACCACTTTTAAAGATATTTGGCACCGGACACCCCATATTGATGTCAATGATGTCGAATCCGGAAAGCTCTTCGCTGCAGGCAGCACGCTCCATCACAGACGGGTTCCCGCCTAACAGCTGCACTGCCTTGATTTTCTCATCCTTAGTAGTCAATAATAGCCTTTTGGTGGCTTTATCCTTATATTTTAAACCATTGGCACTTACCATCTCCGTAAAGCTCACTCCTGCCCCCATCTCCTGACACAGCAAACGAAAGGGATAACAGGTATAGCCTGCCAAGGGTGCCATCAACACATTATTAGGCAAATAGAAACCGCCCATCTTCAATGGTTTTATTTCCATCCTCTCTTTTCCTACCTTTCTGTATTCTCACCCTGATAGTGATTCTCCACCAACTCTGCAATTTCCTGTATCAGCTTTGGTATCCACAAATCTCTTGGACAATGATACATACATGTAAGCTCTGTACATTTCCTGCAATGTGCAGCACTCTCTTGAATCCCCAAATCCAGCTTTCGCAATGCCCAATAATCCTTTCCTAAATGATAATAGTTCTTCTGGCGAAACAGGGTATGTATCTCTGTTCCCCTGGGACAGATACACCGCTGGCATCGATCACAGGCAATGGGAGAAAATTCCTGTTCCAGACGTTCTAACACCTGCTCCCATGACATAGGCTCCCTCGCCCCATGACAATCATGGAAAAATGCCTTGTCAGCCTCTTCCTTCGTTCCAATTCCCAGCAATGCGGTGGAAACAGGATAACTCAACACCCCTAAAATCAGTTCCTGCTCTGTAAACCTTCCCGGCAGAAGCCCTGCGGCATAAACCTTATTGACCATCAATCCCTTGCTTTGAAAAACAGGTTCCGCTGCCATCCTGTCCAACATCCCCCGTTCTAAAATATTGCCGCTGCCCTGTAATACATCCACCCTCTCATCTTTGGCTCCTCTCAGCAGCACCTCATAATAGTGGGAGGCAATTCCTGTGAATTTTATTTTTCCCTCCCGCTTCAATTCCACCAGTGCATCTAATGCACCAAATTTTCCAAAGACCTGATCCACATTGTCCAAATCCACCTGATGAACAAAATAGATGTCCGGCATCTCCCCCAGATTTTCTATGGATTGCTCCACCGCACCATACATCTCATCCCCATCAAAAAAACGTGCTTTGTCAGAGATGATCAGCCGCTTCCTGTCCACTGTTTTGGCAAACATTCCAAGCTTAAGTTCCGCATCCCCATACTCCGGCACAATGGCAGTATCATAAAGATTGCATCCCTTATCCCATGCGTATCTCATCAAAGCGACTGCCTGATGATTTTCTAAATTATAGTATTGGGGAAGCACTGGCACATTGCCCTTAAGCACCGGAATCGTTCCAAAGCTTACCTCCGATACCCACAATCCGGTTGCTCCCAGTTTACGATATTTCATGATGGTTCCCCCATATATTCTTACTGTAATTGCTCAATTTTTTAAGTGATAGTTTTACCTTTATCATGTTTACTTTACTATTTTAATTGCCAGTTATTATTGGATTTTCAAGTGATAGTTTTACCTTTATCATATTTACTCCCTGCAATTTTAATATATCAAAAGTAATTATAACATATATTATCAGCTTATACATAAAAAATCCAATATCATTTATACCTGCAGGGTTACTTGCATTACTGTTCACAGGTTTCCTGTGCACAAGAATGATTTTCCTTCTGTTCACACAAAACTACTCATTGATTCCATAGCCATACAAAACATTGTGCAGGGAATTTTACAAGGACTTCCCTGTTACTATTATAAGCAGGCAAAAAACAATTACTCAACAGGATATCCACCTTTCCATCAAAAAAAGATTGAAGTATGATTTGGCAGACTGACAGCACATGATTTATATTAAACTATATAAAACATTTTACATTTTGATGCAATACAATTATGGAAAGAGAGGTAATACTATGAATGAAATATTAAAGAAAATTTACGAAAGGGTTATTTATCACGAAGATGGCACGCAAGCCTGTGAAAAAAGGCTGGAAGAAGAAATACATACTTTGTTAAAGCCATATTCCAAAAGGTTTCCGGAGGAAGATTTAGAACTTATAAAAAGCCTGATGTATGCAACGGAATTAAAAGCCATGGAGGAAGGGTATCAACTTGGAGTACAATACACCTTAATTCTGCAAAAAGCACTCATGTCAGAATTATAATATCTCTAATATCTTCAAAATTTTTTCTTTTTTATCGCTGTCAAGTCGGCTGACTGCCCTTAATATTTCATTGTCCAATGCCAGTGCTGTATTATTGTACTGGTTTGACAGCAGATAATCAATACTGGTATTGAGGGCATTGGCAATGGCAAGCAAAACGTTTAAAGAAACCTTTGTGTGATTGTTCTCAATGTTGGAAATATGAGATGTATTACAACAGACAATTTCAGCAAGGTTCTCCTGCGTTAACTTTCTGCTCTGACGGATCTCTTTGATCCTCAGTCCTAATTTTTCATAATCAATTTCCTGTATCAAGGAAAACGCCCCCTTGTCTATATAAGTATTTTCATTTTCTGATTGTAATATTGACAGAACTGTATTATAATAATCTTTATAAGTTAAATATACTTACATAAACAAATTTCGACTGTAAATGTACAAAATTATTTTGACAAATATAAGGAAAGGTTTTTCGTAACTATTCAGTACCTTCATAGTTACATACAAAGAACCATTGCCTGTTATATCCACTTTTTCTTACGGTCTGTACAGTAAATGCACAGACCTACGGAACCGTTACAGTTTTTCAATATTAAAACTTTTTGATACTTAGGAAACCAATGAATTTTATAAAAAGGAGTAAAATATGGCATTAATACTTAGGAAAATCATAGAAGATGATTTAAACATGATCATGAATTGGCGAATGATGCCGGAGGTAACAAAATACATGTATACGGATCCCAAACTGACCTTAGAAGATCAGAAAAAATGGTATGAAAGCATTATGTGCTCTGATAAAGCATTTTACTGGATCATTCAATTCGATGGAATTGATATTGGACTTATCAATATAGTTCACATAGACAAGATAAATAAAAGATGTGAGTGGGCTTACTACATTGCTGACACCTCCTTTCGTGGAAAAGGGATTGCAACGCTGCTGGAATGTAATATTTATGACTTTGTATTTCATGAACTTCATCTGAATAAAGTATGCTGTGAAGTCTTTTGCAATAACGAAAAGGTAATTGCCATTCACAAGAAATTTGGAGCTGAAATAGAGGGCATTCAAAGACAACATATCCGCAAAAACGGAGAATATCTTGATATTGTGCAGATGGCAATCACAAAAGAAAAATGGCATAATATCCGTGATTCTTATCACTATGAAAACATTGAAATAGAAAACTATCTGCCCATACAACAAATAGATTCCTCCTTATGTTTAGGGCAGAGCTGCAGCTTTACCAAAACAATTACCG
The DNA here is from genome assembly GCA_947174015.1 of uncultured Lachnospiraceae bacterium. Taxonomy (GTDB): domain Bacteria; phylum Bacillota; class Clostridia; order Lachnospirales; family Lachnospiraceae; genus RUG11237. The sequence continues at coordinate 7,792 of CAMWHJ010000018.1, forward strand.
AAGCAGATGTTGCATTATTTGCCGGTGTGACGGGAGATTTTAATTCCATACATATCAATGAAATCGAAGCAGCAAAATCTATATTTGGAAAAAGAGTTTGCCATGGAATGTTAGTGGCATCTTATATTTCTACGGTTTTGGGAACCGCCTTACCCGGTGAAGGCACCATATACCGTTCCCAGAAACTGGATTTTGTGAAACCTGCATTTATTGGAGATACCATCACTGCCACTGTCACCGTAAAACAGTGCATGAAAAAAAATATTATCCTATTGGAAACCATAGTGACAAACCAGAATCATGAAACATTGATTGAGGGAGAGGCAGTCGTCAAGGCGGGGAACTAAGCGCTGCCCCGCCTGCACCCTTGCTTCGTTCTCCTTTTGCCATAAAAATCACTGTAAGCTCTAAACACACCAAAACATATACAAATTCCAATACCAAATATTCACCACAGATATCAGTAAGGTAACCACCACTGTCCACAGGTAAACCCTGGCCTTCTTAGGGGGAACACGCACCAATTTCACCACTCCATACAATGCGAAACCAATCATGGCAAACCCAAGTGCAAAAATCACACCTGTCAGCCATAGATAAGTGCCTGCCAACGCATAGGAAGAAACCTTTATCACAATCACGGCAAACCCGCAAAGCAGGGCTATTTCCAAAAGACATGCAACAGAACTCCATATTCCCAGCACCGTTTTTTTCTCTTGTTTTTTCACTTTTCGTACCATCCAGCCAACTGCTTTTATGAAAATACTCACCAGAGAAAAAAACACTGCCAACAGCCAGAAAAGAACTAAGCCAATCTCCCAAACCATTGTATATGCCGGAATCCTTATAGAATCTTCATAAGGGTAGGAAATTTTTTCGATACCTCCATCGTCTGTTTTCATCCAAATCTTTTCCCTGTCATCCTCCCCTGATTCATAAGAAAGGCTCATAAATTTAAAGGGACCTTTCCCAATGGTTCTGGCACTGCGGTAAATTCCCTGAGGTGTTTCTCTTGGATTATCAAAATAATTTTCTTCCTGAAACTCTCCAAAAATCAATTTCATCATATCTTGGTTATAAACTTTTTCCTGAGCTTGATTGGTCATCACCACAACACCAATGCTATCCTCTGGCTGTAACAGCAAATAGGAGGAACAGCCTGCAGTATTTCCGCCATGCCCCAGAGTTTCCACTCCGTAAGGCACCATCCAAAAGCCATGGCAATTTTGGGGAATCTCTGTATCACCATAATATTGGGTCGGTGTAAATAATTCCTGCCTTGTGTCTGCCGATTGGAATAATACACTCTCCTCCTTCAGCAATGCCTTGGCAAAGGTTTCAAAGTCCTCCAATGTGGAAGTACACATCCCCGCCGGATAAAGAGTAATGTAATAAAAACAATCGGAAATCAACTCCCCCTCTGTGGTATAACACTGCAGGTTTTTTCTCTGCTGCTGCACCCAGGAATTATCACTTAAATCCACATAAACTGCAGTGTGGTTCATTTCCAAGGGCCAAAATATATGTTCCTGTACATACTCCGCAAAGGTCTGTCCGCTGATTCTCTCTACAATGTATGCTGCCAAGGCAACTCCCCAATTAGAGTAAGCGGTTACCGTTCCCGGCTCATATATCTGGGAAGGCTCATAATCATGCAGACATTCTTCCAGTGAAGAAAATGCACCTCTGTCCTGTACAAATAGATTTATGTAAAGTTCTTGAAATCCTCCCTGATGATTCATAAGATTTATCATGGTAATTTTTTTCTCATAATTCAAATTTCGTAAGAATCCTTGAGGAAGATAGTCACGAATATCTCTATCCAAATCAATCTTTCCCTGCTCCCATAGCTGCATCACACTGACCCAAACCAACAGCTTGCTGGCAGAACCCCACTCAAAAACACTTTCTCTATCCACCGCTATTTCCTGTTCCTTATCTATATAACCGAAAGAGTTTTTATAAATGGTCTTTTTATCATCAAACACAGAAACTGCCATTCCTGCCGTGGTATTCCAATGTTCCTGCACAAAATCTTCGATTTCCCCTGCCACTCCATCATAAGAAACACCCGAAGGCAGTGTTTTATCTTTTGCACAGACCCCTAACTTACATGATAAACTGCCTGATAAAAGGCTGATAAGCATCAATAATACAATTATTTTTTTCTGCATTTTAATCCTCCCTTTTTTTTCGAAAAAGTCCAATGGCTGTCAGCACTCCCCCTACTATCACTGCCACTGCCATTATGGTAAAATTCAAATTGGAATTATAAACTGCAATATCCGTTGTTGATAATCCCTGTGACAAATCTAAATGGGACAGTCCTCCGGTTCCATCATAGGTCTGTGTCAGGAAATTTATCACATCCGTGCCAAAGCCAATCATCAATCCGACAGTTATCATTACCATTCCTGTCTTTGCCTCGGGTTTTTGACCACTGTAACGGATAATAAAGAATATCAGCCAGAAAAACACCACAAAGTAACCAGTAACACTCAGTGCCGTACGCCAATAATATCCCCCTCCATGCACAAGAATCCCACTGGTTACAATAATTCCGTACAGCCAAAGGGTATCCCATATCATTACCAGCAGACCTTTCTTATTTTTCCATATCTCTGGCAGTTCCATCTTCCCAACCACATAAGGTGCAAAGAAAACGGATAAGCCAAACACACAAGCGGCGGCAGCCACAAAAAACCAATTTCCTTTTGTATACACACAACAAACCAGTAACAAGAATACCAGGCTTATGGTAAAACTTAAAATCGTCCAGAAAAACCTCTTTTCATGGACAACAAAAGGTACCACCAACAGGGATGCCGCCACTAAAATAGAGGATAGTACTATAAAGAACCAATCCAAATCATGTTCCTGAACCAAATTGCAAATCAGACAAACCAGCACCGGGATCATCAAAATTCCTGCCATCATAATGCCAACCATAAAGCTGTACCTATGCTCTTTTTTCTCATGTGCCGTCAGCACCGATTCCTTTTCCTGTATTAATTTTTGTTCCACTTCACAAATCTTTAATTTCTCTGCAATTTCACTGCATTTTGCACATTCCTGCAAATGCTCTTCCACTGCATTTCTGCTGCTTTCACTGCAAATTCCATCTTGATACAAGGGCAGCAAATCCTGTATCAAATCACAATTCAATTTCATACATATTCCTCCTGTCTATTCTAAAAATTTCTGTAATTATTCAGTACCTTCATAGTTACAAATTTCTCCTCAATCTCTCTCCTGTCTATTCTGACAACCATTCCAACACATTTCTTATTTCCAAATGCCATTCAACAAGCATACATCTTATCATCCATACATTTTCCTCTCTTTGAACTCCTATCCAAACTTACAAATTTTCACCCTTTTTCTCTCCATCGCCCAGCTTTTCCTGAATCTTCAACCTTGCCCTATGATAGGTTACTCTTGCCCAGTTTTCTGTCTTTCCAAATATCTGCCCGATCTCCCGAAAGGAAAGCTCGCCAAAAATACGCAGACTGAACACCTCCTTATAAGGCTCCTCCAACTCATGGAGCATCTTATGTATCCAAAGGGTAGACTCTTTATCTGTCAATAGTTCTTCCACATTAAACTCCTGTGGCAAATCACTGTCTAATTCCTGTACTCTTTTCTGCTTTTTCAATGTATCATAACATAGATTTTTTGCAATGGCACAGAGCCAGGTGAATTCTGCTGCCTCTCCCCGATATTGACTTTTCATTGCCCGGTAAAAGGTCTCCTGCGTTAATTCCTCTGCAACACTGGCGTTTTTCATAATGGTTAAAATATAAGAATACACTTTCATATAATAAGTGCGATACAATTTTTCAAAATTATCTTTCGCATACACAAACTCATCACCTCCTGGTTCTTCCTACTTTAGACATACCACTTACCAATTCGTTACAAAAAAAGATAAGAAAATTTCAAATTTTCTTATCTTTTTTCGTAACTATTCAGTACCTTCATAGTTACAAGCAAAGAACCATGCAAAATTGCCTACGGCAATGGTTCTTTGCCTGTTATATCCACTTTTTCTTACGGTCTGTGCAGTAAATGCACAGACCTACGGAACAGTTACCTTTTTTCTTTCTATCTATGAATATATGCAATCATTTGCAATATTTTTGCAAGTCAGACTCACCGCAGAGAGTAATCGGAATAATCCAGTGAAAAGTTAGGATTGTAATAAGGATCTCCTGCGGCTAATTCCCTGCTCCACTTGTGCTTAAAATTCTCACATTCCTTGGTATAACGCTCTTTTTTTGCCTTGGAATCCTCAAAGCCTCTGGACTTTGACTCATAATGAAATGCCTCTGCAAAGGGAGTGAAAATATTCAGATAGCCCTTCTGTCTCAGCTTCAGACAGAAATCCACATCATTTAAGGCAACCCTAAACTCTTCCTCCAGACCGCCAACCTCTTCATAGACACTTTTTCGAACCATAAGACAAGCCCCAGTCACCGCAGTGACATTCTGCGTATAACAAAGCCTTCCCATATAACCCAAATTTTCCTTGGGCATACCATAATGACTGTGTCCGGCACTTCTATGTGCTCCCAATCCCAACACAATTCCCGCATGCTGAATGGTATTATCCGGATAATACAGCTTGGCTCCCACAGCACCTACCTCCGGTCTCTGGGCATGCATCAGCATCTGTTCTAACCAGTCAGGAGAAATAATCTTAATATCATTGTTTAATAGAAGGAGATACTCTCCCTTGGCTTCTCTCACTCCCAGATTATTGATCTTAGAATAATTAAATTCTCCCTGATAAGTAACCACCTTAATATTTTCCTGTTTCTTCAATTCCTCATAATAGGCAAAAATGCTGTCTTCATTGCTATTGTTCTCCACAATAATAATCTCGTAATTGGTATATGTGGATTTTAAACGGATGGATTCCACACATTTCTCCAAATCCTCCCTGTGGTTCTTGTTGGGAATCACAATGGAAATCAGAGGATTTCCGGCAATCTCATAGGATAACTGGAATATGGTGGGAAAGGCTCTTGTGCTTTCCACAGACTTTAAGGGAATTTTATTATCCTTACAGTAATCTCTCACCGCCCGCTTTGCCGCATCAATGGCATAGGTCTTTGCGTCAATATTGTCTGCCACCGAACCTGCATGGCTCCGCCAGTAATACAACACCTTGGGAATATGACAGACCTTTTTCGCCTTGCCGGTAAGTCTGAGAATCATATCATGATCCTGACTTCCATCATAGGCACTGCGGAATAATTCCGTCTGCTCCAACAGCTTTCTGTCAAAGACAGAAAAATGACAGATATAATTGTTGGCAAGCAGATTATCCGGTGAGAAATCCGGTTTAAAGTGCATGGTTGCCATATTGTCAATGCTGTCTCCCTGGAATGTCACTTCATCCGTATACACATAATCCGCATTCTGCTCACAAATCACTTTCATATTTTCATACAAGGCACAAGGGTGCAGCAAATCATCATGATCAAACAAGGCAATAAACTGTCCCGTTGCCATTTTCAGGCATGCATTGGTATTTTCTGAGATCCCCAAATTCTTTTCCAGTTTTTTATACTTGATTCGCAAATCCCCTTTCGCCAGTTCCCTGCAGATCTCACCCACAAAAGCATGTTCTTCATCACTGCCATCTGCCAGACAAAGCTCCCACTTTTCATACGTCTGATCCTGTACAGAGGCAATCATTTCCCGCAAAAATTTTTCTGGTGTATTATACAGGGGAACCAATACACTAAAAGTAATATCCTTGGAAAATTTGGTGCCTCTCTGCTGACTGCATATCTCCTTTGATGGATAACTTTTGCTTCCGTAATCCTTTTGTACCTTTTTCTGGTGCATTTTATGAGCAAGCTTCTTTATCACTCCAAAAATCCCACCATACATTACATATGCTGTTTTCGTTCGTTTCAGGAAAAAATACACCACTCTCAAAGGCTTTGTGACCTTCCACGCTGGGCTGTTCTTGATTTTAGCTAAATTCTCCTTGGCCAACGCTGCATCGGATAAGGCATTTTCATATTTAATATCCAGTTCTTCATAACGGTGCATTAACTCCTGATATTTTTTCTGTTCCTGTTGGTAAAGTTCTTTATAATCCATTGAATGATTCCCTTTCCTTGTCATTACCTTGGCTTTTGCTTTTTTATCCCAAGAAACGGAAGCCGCCTGACAATTTTGTAGGCTGGAGAAGCATAAATTCTCTGGAGCGTGTCGTTAGCCTCCACTAACTGCGTTGTCAAATCTGCCACCTTATCCTCCAGTTTCTCAATAACCTCCTCTGGATTCTTTATTTTGATTTCCTTCGCATTTTGTTCCCCACTCATCAGCCATGCCTCCCATTTTCCATGCTCTGCTATCTTGCTTTCAAAGGTATATTTATCATAAAATTTCTTATATTCTTCTGCCATTTCGGAAAGACTCTTTAACTTCATATTGGAAATATTTTTCCTGCATCTCTCATATTCTTCCCTGCGGTGATTCCAAATAGACAAAATCTCTTCCATAATAACTTCCGGCTTCTCCTGCACATCCACCAGAAACCCAATATTCTCTGCCCGAATCCGTTCACTGATGGCTCCTATATCCGTGGCAAGCACCGGGATCTTACTGATGGCAGCCTCTGACAAGGTATAACTGAAGGTCTCTGCCCATAAAGGCAGCAGGCACACCAAATTAATTTCATAGCCCTCCAAAAGTCCCTGCACCGTTTCCTGACTGTAAGTACCCACCTTCACCAGATTCTCCTGTTCCATATCAGCCATATCCTTGTCACCAATGGTACCAATAATATACCACATCACTTGATCTTTATTGGGATTAGAGCGAATAATTTCCCGGATAAGTCCGCTGCCCTTGGCAGGTACCATACCGCCCAAAAATCCCACCTTCAAAACATCTGTGACTTTTTCAACCACATTTTTACGAATCTTACACGTTCCATCCGTATAAAATTTCCCCTGGTACTCTAAATATGCCCGAAACGACAGATTTCCCTCTGCAAACATACCGGAAAACCCATTGATTAAAAAACCGCACATACTGTAATTGGAGTTTCCACAGCGGTCTGCCTGGACATCCAGTCTTAAATGTTTTTCTGGGAAAAAGAGATAAGAACTTCCCTTCTCATCCGTTATTTCGATATAGGTTTTTACCAGTTTGGAGGATTTTCCCCGAAGCAGTGCCCAGCCCATGCCAAAGGTTTCGTCTAAATTCCACTCCACCTTATCTGTCACCATCACCGATTCTAACTTGAGGGAATTCTGCAGCTTATGAAAGTTTACAATCTCGGAAAGCCCATGATAAACCACCCGCATTTTCTCTGCCAATTCTGGATAAAAACGCACCATAATCTCTTTGGCCGCATGGGATGGAAAGTACAGTTCCTCTGCATAACCTAACATTTCCTTTGCCACTGTCTGCCACTGACTGTAAAAGCCCTTTTCTGTGCCAAAATTTTCATGCAGACAACGATCACAGTCCCCACATTCCTGGGGAGAACCACAAAAATGCATCGAAGAGTCCAGCAGCTTAATGGTGGGACAGATGTAATAATAATCATGAATGGTGCAAACCAAAGGAATTTGCCGCTGCTTCACCTGCCGAAACACATCAAAAGACAGATTTATGGTGTGATGTATGTGCACCAAATCTATGGGAAAAGCAGACAATATACGATCCACAACTTCTGCAACTTTTTCATCAAAAAACACTGGTGTTTCCTGCAATTTCCCCACAGGAAACTTGTAAACTCTTTTTTCTGTACCATAATCTGTCAAACGGATATATTCCTCATCTCTTGCCATCACATACAGATGATAAGTATCCTTCAGCTCATCCACCAGATTCTTCACATGGAGCTGTGTGCCCCCCAGATTGTTGGATGCATCTTCTGCAAAATCTCCATGAAGTACATACAATATATGTTTTTTTCTTACTTTCTTTTCAAAATCCATAGCAACCCTCTATGTTAAAATCCATGATTTTTCACGCTACTACTCTTCCTCAATGCGAAATGGATTCAGATTTGCAAGGAAACTGGCAAATTTGTAACGTTTGGAATGATAAATGTTACTCAGCTCCTCCTGTCTGACTTTATCCTCCTGCAAAAGCTTATCATATTTCTGCTGCAGTTCTGTAATCTTTGCCGTATACATTCCCTCCTGCTCATCTACGGCAGACAAATACTGATTCTTTCCCAGCAAATATCCTCTTAAAATCGCTCTGGTGTCACATTCCGTTTCCGGTTTTTTGGATTCAATCGTTAAATAGGGATAAGTACGAATGGAAAATCCCGAAAGGTTCATCAGCTTAACCTCTTTTAAATTAAAAGCACGCATCAAACTTAAGAATAATTTTTCTTCCGATTCTCTTGCCTTATCCAACTGAATTCCCTGCTTTTGTACCGGGAACCGAAACAAAATCTTCTTCTCCCCACAGTATGCCCTCACTTCAAATTCATTCCCATGACGGACTGCAAAAAATTCCTTATAACCATTATTTTCCCGCACTCTGCGGCTTGTCATATAAAGCACCCCCGGTGTCTTATACTCCAACTCCATATAAAGCTTAATATTCTCCAGCAAATCCCAATTAGGATTTTCGCTGCAATACTTTTGATTTTCAATAATATATTCCTTATGGCGTTCTTCCAAAATCCGTTCATGTTCCTGGATAAGTTTCTGCTTTTCCTCTGTTTGAAAGGAAGCAGTTCCCTTATGGTAAATAAAGGTATCATCACACATCAGATGGATATAGCCTCGCCGCTGGGCTCTATGACAAAAATCGTTTTCCTCCCCGTATCCTCTGCCAAATGCTTCCGCATCAAAGAGACCTACCATATCAAGAACCTCACGCTTAATGTACATACAAAATCCCACTGCCACTGTAATTCTAGGATAACGGCGAATGCTGCACGTCTCCACCAGATCTCCCATATCATCTACACTGTAACCCTCAGGAAGCTGATTATCCTTAAGAAATTCCGGTACAGAACAAAGCGTTGCCGCATTGGACATGGGTGTCACCGTTGCTGCTGCTGCCGTGGAATAAGCACAGGCAATCATTTTATCCACCCATCCTCTGGTGACAATGGTGTCGGAATTTAAAAGAATCACATCCCTGTCAGAATACTCCATTCCCTTGTTTACGCTGGCAGAAAATCCCTCATTCCTTGGGCTTTCTATCAGATGAATCCCCTTTCCCTGCAAACTCCGCAAATAGGGCAAAATATTTTCATCGGGACTTTTATCGTCTACCAAAATTAATCGGTGGGTGGTCAAATCCGTATGACGCTTTACACTCTCCACACACTTTTCTAAATCTTCTAATCCGTTGTAAACGGGTACAATAATATCAACCTGCCTCACTGTTACTCCCTTCCCTTATTTCGAATAAGTCTGGCCTTTTTCAAAAGCCGGTACTCTTTGCTGTTCTTAATATTCTCTAATTCTCTGAATATTTTTCGATAATATCCCATGGTTTCCTCTTCCGGCAAAACCTTAATTTTCCCTTGAATCAAAAGTTCTCCATTATCTGGAAGTGCAGAATTTAGGTAATACTGAGGATCACCACTGATAAAAATCTCTTTTCCATTCTTCTCAAACTCTGCGTTGCTGCCTAAGATTTCTTCTCCTGTCAGCTCTTTGTGATTTATTTTCATAATCTTTACTTTGCAGCCCCGCCCCTCCAAGGGGTCAAACCGCAGATTCCTGATGGTGGCATATTTGTCTAATTGAAATGTCACCTGAAATTCACCATTTTGGGGATACAGATATTCTTTATAACAATCCGTTTCGGAAAAACCGTCTCCTGTATCAAAAAACAAGGCACACTCTATTTTCTTTTTGCTCTCCGCAAGAGCCTTCTGATCCTCTGCAATATTTATCAGCTCCTGCAAATCCACTTTCCGCACATCTGCACCATATTCCGCCAAAGGATTACCACCCACATACTGCTCTGCAAAATGCTTTGCCCACTGCTCATAAACTTCACATTCCGTTTCCTGAATCTCCAGCATCTTGTATACCTGTTCTCTTTCTATCAGAGCATCCAGCAGATTCTTATGCTGTGTATACAATTCATTCACCAATCGCCAGACAATAAAATCCACCGGCACTGCCACATCAAAAATCCACTCACCATCAATGAGCACATAGCCATCATGACGGCAGATAATATTATCACAAATACAATCAATATTGGCCGGACAAAGAGCATAGGTCTTTTCCTTATCACTTTTCACACCGCCAAAAATTTTTTCAAAATCTGCGGTCTGGTAGGGTACCTGCTGTGCATGGCTTTTCAAAATGGTATGAATCTCTCTGATACCTGCCAGAAACTCATCTTTTTTTCCCTGTTCTGCCATCCTGCAAAGTTTGGAATCTAAATTTTCATCTTTCAGAAATTCATACCTTATCACACCATTCTGATATTTTCCCGGCAGATTCAGCAGCTCTTCGATGGCATTCATCCGGCTTTTGATGGCAATCTTTTTAATATGGGGCACCGCTTTTTCACTGAGGGGTTTTTTTATTACATACGGCTCTTCCCCCTGATAAATAATGGTAGCAATACGAAATTCTTCCTTTCTTGCACTGTTCATCTTAGCATAGATAATTTCATCTCCCTGTGCTTTGCCATCCACCACTGCCTCCACCAGAAAAGAATTGGCAAAGTGCTCCATCACATTTTCCCGCACTAGAGCATCAATAACCTGTTCTTCCCGATACAGACTGTACCTGATGGGATACAGGTTCATATATTCCCTGCCAAAGCTAACGCTGTTAATGGTCGCATCCGTATAAATCTCACTTGGAAACTTATAATCTGGGTATGGATAATAAAATTTCAGAGACTCCATTCCACAATCCCGAAAAATCCCAGTAAGCTCACCTTTGGTAAAGGTTCGCACCTCATGATTTCCCTCGTACTGATTTAAGCCCAGAAAGAAACTGTCGGTGTGATCCTCATAGGCCCCGGCAAAATACTTGGCACCCAGACGGTTTTCAATGGCCATCAGTATCTTTCCGCCCGGTTTCACAAAGCCTTTCATTCGCTGCAAAAAGCTGTGATATGGTCTCTCACCCTGCGTAAAACTCATGGCATACTCAAACACACCAATCAAAACCACATAGTCAAACTCTGCCTGAAACTCCATATCGTTTAAGTTGCCCACCAGAATTTCCAGATTCTCGCAGTCCTTATGTCGCTCATAATTGATTTCTGCCCTGCGCTTTGACAACTCCACACTGACTACACTCTTTGCAGCTCTGCAAAGGGCTCCGGTGACACCGCCACAGCCGGCACCAATTTCCAACACCCTGTCGGTGTTCTTTATGGGATACCAATTGATGATGTTTTCCCGCATGGCAGATAAATGATAAGCACAGGCATAGCTTCTTCGCTCCTTAGGTATCTCTGTTACATCGAGCCCTTCCTTTGCAAACTCTAAAAGATCTATCTCCACATCTCCGTCAGAATAATTATCTACATTGTTGTAATACTTTAAATTAAGTTCAGCCATTGAAACTCTCCTAACTTATCCTTACTTCTGTATCCATATCATAGTAGCCCACCGTATTTTTATCAGAAATCACGGTAAGATTGCATACATCATACAAACGATGGTATACTTGAAATTCTCCCTGTTCATAACCCGTGCAGCCCAAAGACAGCAGATACTCTGCCCCCTGTAAGCTCATTTTCTGGTAAAAGCTGATTTCTGCCTCCTCACCGGCTTCCCTGCTGCCAATGTGATGATTCTCAATCATGGTATTGGTTCCTGTAATCTCAATCCCCTGTACATTCTTAATGGAAAAAGCACAAATGGGTTCCGGTACTCTCTGATGAAACTTCAATTTTACCCGAATTACAAAATCTGTTCCCTTTTCGATGGTGTCCGTGACAATACCATTGCTGTCCTCAATGGTATAAGAAAGAATTTCTGCCGCCTTATTGCCATACTCCAACAGTTCAGGATTTGACTGAATGACCTCCTGCTTTGGTGTTTCCTCCGGTAAATCCACAGAATTGATCTCTGCGTCTTCCTGTTCTTCTTCCTCATCCAAGGACAGCTGACCCACCAAAAGTTTTTTATACATATTAATCATTTCTTTTGGTGTACCTTCCGCCAATTTTACACCCTTATTTATTAAAATGGAACGATCACAGTATTTGCTGATACTGCCCAAATCATGGCTTACAAAGAGAATGGTTTTTCCCTGATTCTTGAATTCCTCGAATTTCCGATAACACTTTGCCTGAAAGAACACATCTCCCACAGAAAGTGCCTCATCCACAATCAGGATATCCGGATCAATATTGATTGCCACAGCGAAAGCAAGGCGTACAAACATACCGCTGGAATAGGATTTCACCGGCTGATGGACAAAATCACCAATATCGGCAAACTCCAAAATAGCATCCAGACGTTCATCAATTTCTGCCTGACTAAAGCCCAACATGGTTCCATTCAGATACACATTCTCAATGCCTGTATACTCCATGTTAAATCCTGCCCCCAGCTCCAGCAAAGCGGAAATTCTTCCATCCACCTTTACATTGCCCTCTGTGGGATTCAGCACTCCGGTAATAATCTTAAGAATGGTGGATTTTCCAGAGCCGTTGGTTCCGATAATTCCCACCGTTTCCCCTCTTTTCACTTCAAAATTAACATTTTTCAGGGCATAATGCTCTTTGTATCTTTTCTGTCTGGTCAATCCCAAGGATTCCTTTAAGCGGTCGGATGCCTTGTCATACAACTTGTACATCTTGGATACATTAGAAACTCTGATAGCTAATTCTTCCATTGATTACTCCTTTATCTACAATACATCTGCAAAGTGTACCTTTAATCTTCCAAAAATATTGCTGCCAATCACATACATGGCAATGGTAAATCCAAAGAAATATAAAGTATTGATTGGATGCTGAAAAAACCACTGTTTTTGATAAAAGGCATCGCGATAACCGTTTACCACATAATACAGGGGATTCAGCTTAAACACCCACTGCCACTGTTTCGGTATGGTCTGTAACTTCCACATGATGGGTGTAAGCCAGATACCCACTTGTAACATAATATTAATAATCTGTGATAAATCCCGGAAAAATATCACTACGGCACTGGTGGCATACACCATCCCCAGCACCAACAGGAACATACACAGGGTATAATAGAAAATCTGTACCGTATACAAATCCGGTATGTGTCCATAACAGGCAAACAGAACCACTGTAAACAGTACGAAAAAGCCATGGACAAACAATGCAGAAATCAGCTTAATAATGGGAAGTACACTAATCTTAAACACCACCTTTTTCACCAGATAATTGTATTCTATCAATGCATTCGTTCCGCTGTTTAAGGCATCCGAAAAGAAAAACCAGGGAACAATTCCTGCCAAGAGGTATAAAAGAAAAGGAGGATTCTCAGGCACTGCTGGGCGAAATCCCACTGCAAACACGAACCAATAGACCAAAACCGTCACCACCGGCTGTACAAATGCCCAGAAAATACCCAGATAGGAACCTGCATATCTGGTTTTAAAATCATTTTTTGCCAGCTTCCACACCAGATGGCGATTCTCATACACATCCTGTATCAGATTTGTTTTTTGTTTCGTTTTTTCTGACATATTGATCTCCTGAAACTATTTTTTCAACGAGGAAATTCCAGACCATTTCTGATCCTTTTCAGAAATGGTTAATTCCATGCCTTCCGGTATAGGCCATTCCACACCAATTTCCGGGTCGTTCCATGCCAAACCACCCTCATCATTGGGATGATAGAAGTCGGTACACTTGTATGAAAATTCCGCCACATCCGACAGCACCAGAAATCCATGAGCGAAATTCTTCGGAATAAAGAATTGTTTCTTGTTTTCCTCTGATAAGATCACACCAAACCACTTTCCATAAGTTTCTGATCCTTCGCGCAAATCCACTGCCACATCAAAAACCTCTCCCTTTGTCACACGCACCAGCTTATCCTGGGGAAAATGGATCTGAAAATGAAGTCCCCGAAGTACTCCTTTTTTCGACATAGACTGGTTATCCTGCACAAATTCCATATCAATGCCTGCTGCTTTGTAATCATTATAGTTATAGGTTTCCATGAAATAGCCTCTCTCATCTCCAAATACGGTGGGCGTAATCACCTTTAAACCTTCAATTTCACATGTCTCTACTGTAATTTTTCCCATTTCTCTTCCTCTTTTCTCTTATAATCCGTTGGCAATATCCACCAGATATTTTCCATAATCTGTCTTTAACAGGGGTTCCGCTAATTTTAAAAGCTGCTCTCTGTCAATAAATCCTGCCCGATAGGCGATTTCTTCAATACAGGAAATATATAATCCCTGCCTTTTCTGGAAAGCCGCCACAAAATCTGCTGCCTCCAACAGCGCATCATGATTTCCCGTATCCAGCCAGGCAAAGCCTCTGCCCAAGGTTTCCACCCGCAAAGTGCCTCTTTGAAGATATTCATTGTTAATACTGGTAATCTCGATTTCACCTCTATCACTGGGTTTCACATTTTTGGCAATTTCCACCACATCATTGTCGTAAAAGTAAAGTCCTGGCACTGCATAATTCGATTTAGGATGTTCCGGTTTTTCTTCTATGGAAACTGCCATGCCGTTTTGGTCAAATTCCACCACACCATATTCTCTGGGATCTCTCACATAGTAGCCAAAGATTGTGGCACCACTCTTCTGCTTTGCCACCTTTTGCAATCTCTTGGAAAAGCTCTGTCCATAAAAAATATTGTCGCCTAATACCAATGCTACGGAATCGTTTCCAATAAAATCCGCACCAATAATAAAGGCATCTGCCAGTCCTCTCGGCTTATCCTGTCGTGCATACACTATGGTTAGTCCCAACTGACTTCCATCCCCTAACAATTCCTGAAAAATCGGCAGATCTCTAGGTGTAGAAATAATGAGAATTTCCCGAATACCTGCCAACATCAATGTGGACAATGGGTAATAAATCATGGGTTTGTCGTATACCGGCATAATCTGCTTCGAGATTGCCTTTGTCAATGGGTATAATCTGGTGCCGGAACCTCCGGCAAGTATGATACCTTTCATATTTTACACCAAGTCTCAAATGAAAATGCCTGTATTTCCATTTGAGGTGCAAACACAAAGGGTGAAAGATGTGTGTTTGCATTTTATCCTTCCTTCTTTTTTCTTGCACCCTTTTCCTTCTAACTCATGCCACAAGACACCTGCGAGCCTGCAAGTCCTGTTGGCATTAGCTGAAATACTCTTTCATAACCGTAAAGTATCTTCACAGTGATACATCTTCTTACAATGCACAAAGCGAGGGTGTATGTACACCCTCACAATTTATGGTTTCTATGAACTGTCTTGTACCTTCGCAGTTACGTTTCTTTATTTATACATCTCCTGGTAGTACTTCTGATAGTCACCAGAGGTTACATTCTTCATCCACTCTTCGTTTTCTAAAAACCATTTGATGGTAAGCTTGATACCGTCCTTAAACATGGTTTCCGGATACCAGCCAATGTCTGCCTTAATCTTATCCGGTGCAATGGCATATCTTCTGTCGTGTCCCTTTCTGTCTTCCACATAAGTTATCAGCTGCTTACCGATATTGTCACGCCGCTTATCATCCTCCGGCAGAATTTCCAACAGTGTTTCTAAAATAATTTCAATGATCTCAATATTCTGCTTTTCATTATGTCCGCCGATATTATAGCGCTCACCTAACTTACCCTGTTCCTGTACCATATCGATTGCCTTGGCATGGTCATCCACATACAGCCAGTCACGAACATTTTTACCGTCTCCATACACCGGCAGTTTCTTTCCCTGCAATGCATTGTTAATCATTAATGGAATCAGCTTTTCTGGGAACTGGTAAGGTCCGTAGTTGTTGGAACAGTTGGTAATATTGGCAGGAAACTTATAGGTGTCCATATATGCCTTTACCAGCATGTCTGAGCTCGCCTTACTGGCAGAGTATGGACTATGAGGGTCTAATGGGGTAGTCTCATAGAAGTAAGTGTCTCCTTCTTCCAAAGAACCATACACCTCATCCGTAGATACATGAAGAAATTTCTTGTCCTCTAAATAACTTCCGTCTTCCTTCTCCCAAGCATTTCTTGCCGCATTTAACATTACCAGAGTTCCTAACACGTTGGTCTGAACAAACACTTCCGGGTTACGGATACTTCTGTCCACATGGCTTTCTGCTGCAAAGTGCACCACCCGATCGATATCATTTTCCGCAAAGATCTTTTCAATTGCTTCCTTGTCGCAGATATCGGCTTTCACAAAGGTGTAATTATCATAATTCTCAATATCCTTTAGGTTTTCCAAATTTCCTGCGTAAGTCAGGCAGTCCACATTGATAATGCGGATTTCGCTGCCGTATTTGCGGAACATATAATGAATATAGTTTGATCCAATGAAACCGGCTCCTCCGGTCACTAAGTAGGTTCTCATTTTTAATTTTCCTCCATAATAGGTTTGTTATTCCATGCATAACATATCCAACATATAATAGCATATTATTCCAAATAATTCAATCCTTAATCCTACAAAACAATAGAATACACGCCTTGCGAACTTTCTATTGTCATGAATAATTTGGTCCAGAGCCGACAATTCTGACTCTGAACCAACGTTTTTTATTTCTTGTTTTTAAATCTTGATTTATTGTATCCCGGAATAATTTTTTTCCAACTGCTTACACCAATTGTTTTCAAACAGCTCTTAGTATACTTTTCACCATCTTCTGTATCCATATATCTAAATACTGTATATGCCTGTCTGTGCTTTCCATTTGCCGCAGACAATCCCATTGCCAGTCCATCCGTGTCGATTTCTGACTGTAAATCTTTCATTGCACGAATAATATAGGCATCAATCATTGGATTAAACTCCGCCTTATAATATCCATAAGCAATGGAGGCTGCCTGTTTGTCTTCTCCTAAGGATGCTGTGTACCCCTGCTCTGACAAGATAATTCTTGTCTTGCTTCCGTATGTTTTCTTAATATAATTTGTCAGAACTTCAATGTTTTTCATAGAAACATAAGGTGAATTACTGCTTGAATTTACATATTGGTCAGAAGCATATGCTGTGTTCGTCAATGGAAAGGAATACGCATGGTACGCTAAATTCCATTTTGTGTTTGGGCTTTCCTGCTTCAATGCCTTATGAAATTGTGCAACAAAAGTTTTTCCATTCCATCCCATTCTGGAAACCGGAATATTCCATGCATTATCTACCGGAATAAAGATTCTGGTATTGGCATAGCTTGACTTCATGCAGGAGCTTGCCATCTGGAAAAACTGAGCATATGCTTTTGAGTATTCTGTCAACGACAAATTTCCCACATGATTCCAGTTCTTCTGTGAATTTACTTCATTACATACTACCCAGTGAGAGACATAACAATCTTCTCTGCCAAAGGTTTCTCCCAAGCAGCACAGTACTGCTTCTAAAGTTTCTCTTGCATTTTCTTCCTTGGTGTTTGGCATATAGTAATAATATCCCTTTTCTCTGCCTGATGGATAAATCAGGTTCTTATCTGCATCTGACCATGGAAGATAAATCATTGCTGTTACGCTGACTTTATCTGCAACATAGTTCTTTACTTTGGTTTCGTGCGGAATCTTAAAGTAATATGTTTTTCCATTGTATACATAAGCTTCTCCACTGCCTTTTGTACTTACAATCTCTGCCAAATTAAAGTTTATCATGGTATTCTTGGCATTTAGCTTTGAATCATCTGCACCATGAATCCCCTTCTTAGTCAATGGCTGAACATACGCCATCTGATTTGGTGCGGCTTTTTCCGGATTACTAAGATAAACAGCCTTACTGATGACTTTATATTTGTTGCCCTGTTTGACTGCAATGGCAAATTTTGACACTACATTTACCTTGTCTGCGGCATCCAGATGGTAAACTATTTTCTTCCCCTTAAATACCTTTGCTAATGGATTGGCAGGCTTACCATCGTATGGATTTACTTTTACTAAATAGTAAAAATCATCACTGCTCTTGATCTCTTTACTTACATTTGCTTTAATGGTAACTACTTCCTGTGATTCCGCTTTTGCCGAGGTGATCTTTGCCGAGGTGGCAGTAGCCTTATACTGCTTTACACTGCCTGAAACCACCACTTTTTCAACTGTTCCATATCTGCCCCAACATTTATTTCCCATATCATCATAGCCATAAGCCCTGGCTTTGATGTAGTATGTTCCTTTTGCAATTCCCGGTATGGTCAATTTTGTTTTTTTACCCAGACAGTATGTGGAAACCACATTCTTTGGAAAATTTGATTTCTTTGAAATCACTACCTCATAAGATTTCGCCTCTGGTTTTTTTTCTATGGCTGCCGTAATCTTGCTGCCGCTTACCTTTACGGATGCGAATTTAACATTCTCCGGAGCTGCACTAATCCACTTTGCATACAAATTCAGATTTCCTGCACTTCCCTTTGAAATCTTGGTGATTGGTTCTCCGTTAAAAGATGCGTTGGTATACCATCCGCCAAAATGATATCCTTTTCGCTGTGCCTTAGGCAGCGTATAATCCGGTGTTGTTACATTATAATATGATAAAATCTTAACTCCGTTTTCCTTAATAATCTCTCCGCCATTTACTTTATAGGTAATAGAATATTTATCCATTTTCCATGTGGGAGTCAGCTCTTCATAAGTTCCCTCACGAACTTTTACATGGGAATAAACTATATTGCCTGCGGAATCCACATAATGGTGAAAGGAATACCCCTTTAATACCGGAATCGGAAACTTTTCCAATGGATACTTATAACATACATCTCGTGGAAAGGATTGATTTTCCACAATTTCAGCCAAAGTAAACTCTTTTACCATCTTCTTGCTGCCATTTGCAAAGGTTCCCTCACCGGCATGAAATGTGATATTGGCAACTGTCTCTTCCTGTTCTGAAGTTTTACTAACCTCTTGCTCTTTTTGAAAAATTTCCGCTTGTGCCTGTAACTTTGTATCCTCTTTTGCCCAGACTGTCATGCTGTTTCCCACTTGAACGATGCAAAGTGCTGATAACAGCCCAAACAGCAATCCTTTTTTCCTCATAAAATCCTTCCTTCTTTCTTGATTTTTGCATACCCCATATTGGATATACGAATTGCTCCTCCCTTTTGACTCCTGTATCATTTTATCATATTGTATATGTATTGCCAATATTTTTTATCCGTATTTGCATAAATTCGGTAACAGTTCAAGTATCTGAACTGTTACCAAATTTGACAGATGAACCGTAACAAAAGACCTGCCCCAAAATGAAGCAGGTCTTTGGCTGAATTTCTATCTTTCACAACGGTTCAAAACAATGACCATTTTTAATAATATCTCTTGTATCCTAAATCTCTGTCCACGTAACCTTGGATTCCAGGCACATGGCCCTTATTGCTGTACTGCCATATCTGAAAAGGTCCTGTGTATTCCGGAACCACATGGTATCTGGCAAGCCATACCTCGTAGCCTGCTAAACTGTTCATATAAAGATTGTTCTCAAACCAGCTTTTGCTGGCATAAATCATAGGTGTATAGCCACTGTCCTGAACCTCTTTACAGAAGGCATTTACCACTCCTGTGCGCACAGCAGCACTTAAGGAATTGGCTCTGCCGTTTTTGCGGTATTCTGAATCAATACAGATGGGATAGGTTATTTTGTAGGGTGATACCTTTTTCACCGCCCAGGCAGCCTCCTCTCTTGCCTCCTCCTCTGTGATTGCCTGACTGAAAAAGTATACACCAACATCGATGCCCGCATTCAAAGCCCCCTGAATATTTCGCTCAAAATAAATATCTTCTGCGATATTTCCATAAACCCCGTTTCGATATCCCACCTGAATCATGACAAAATCAATGCCTGCTGCCTTCACCTGCGTCCAGTCAATATTACCCTGATATCGTGATACATCAATACCCTGAAAGCTGGTTTTGTTTTTGTAGGTATCCGTGTAAGAAAGATCTCTTGATTTGGTGGAAAGCTTTTTTACAATGCCTCTTTTATCCGTAATGGTTATGTCTATGTAATAGGTTCCCTGCCAAAAGTCATGTTCTGCCACGCTGATGGTGCTTTTGTAACCGCTGCCGGCAGCAAGTGCCTCCTTGGTCACCACATCATCCTTCCCCTTTTTCTTTGTATATGCTGCCACTTCCACCTTTTCAATTTCTGCCGGAGAGGTAATGTTGGTGATATTCACCTGTACCGAACCCTTCTCCTTATTTTCATAATTGTAACTTACTTTGGTTCCGGTAATGCCTTTGACTGAAAAGGTCTGCTTATTCACCAGCTTTCGTCCCTCTCCGCTTATGGTCACATAGGTGTAAGCATAGTAGGTTCCGCTGTCCTTATGGTTTCCTATGTCTATTGTTGCCTGATATACACCGTTCCCCTTATCTTTTGCCTTATAATAGCATTTGCTTTTGCTGCCGCTGCTTTTGCTCCATACCGCAATCTCCACCTTATCCACCGGCATCACATAACGCACATTGCTTATGGCGGCAGTGTACTTGCTTTGACTTTTGTTGGCTTTCAGGCTGGTGGTTACAGTAGTATTAACCCGGATCGTTTTTGACTTTTCTTTGAAAGTTTTCACTACACCTCTGGCATCCCAGACCTTAGGCTGAAAATAATACAGTCCCGAAGTGAAATCATGATTTTCCGTATTAAATTCTATGTACCAGTTCTTACCCTGCTTTTTTGCAGTGTACCACTGTTTATCATCTCCATGGTTCTTTTTGCTCCATACCAGCACTTTCACCTTGGTAATGGCAGCCGGGGAAGTAAAATCCTTTAGCCTCACCCGGCAGGTACCATCTTGATGATTCACCTTCTCAAAGCTTACCTTCCCCTCATCAATGTCTTGTATCACAATCTTCTTCTTTGCCAAAAGGGTTTTCTGTCCATTGGACTCTTTCACATATGCCTCCACATGATAGGTTCCTGCACCATACTTGTGATTTTTAATGGCAATGGTTCTCTTATAGTTTGCATTCTTTCCTCCCTGATACCACCTTTTGGAAGCTTCCTTCGCAATATCATTCCACACACAGTAAGTTATGGTTTCTTTTTCCTTTAAAAAATCCATATTGGACAGTGTTATGGTTATCTTGGATTCCTGTGCATTTTTTGTCAGTTTCAGCACTGCCTCGGTATTTTCCTTTGCCAAGACAGTATTTGAAGTGCAGACAAGCAGCAGCAATATACTGAAAAAGAGCAGTATTCTTTTTGTATTTTTGTAATTCTCTTTCATGGTTTTCTATTCGTTATTTCCTTTCTTTGTTTTATGACTGTTCAGAGTCAAACGGCAAGAAAGCACGTAGTGTTTTCGAGACTGACTTTGAACAGTTGACTTTTTTCTTGCATGTTACACATTCTATTCTGTCTTCTGTTCATTGATTTCTTCTGAGATAAACTGGTAGATCAAATAATTCTCTGTCCCCATCACCAATGTGGCACCCACTCCTTCCCAATAACCTTCTCGCCAATATTCTCTTTTCAGTACCACAAACTCCACTTTTTTCTTTTTCAGGGCACGGCGGAGCTGACGAGAAGGAATTTCCTCTCCATAATTCACCGCTTGTACCAATCTTGCATAATATTTGTATTTTCCCGTTTCGAAACCATTATCAATGAAATACATATATTTTGACCGAGGTACACACCATACAATATCCGGCTCTTTCACCCGAATCCGCATTTGCAGCTCCAAATCAAAAACACAGATGGGATGTTCCTCTTGCTTATGTTCCTGTATTATCTTTCCCACATCCTCCACCTCAGCAGATATTTTCTCCAAACTGTCTGCCGGCAGCAGCTTTTGGCTTGTTAAATATGTGTCAAAGCCCTTCCACAGAAAGAAACAAAACAACAAAAGAAATGCAGCCTTCTGCCATTTTCTATTGCATTTTTGTACCAGCTTCACA
This sequence comes from uncultured Lachnospiraceae bacterium, assembly GCA_947174015.1. Lineage (GTDB taxonomy): Bacteria > Bacillota > Clostridia > Lachnospirales > Lachnospiraceae > RUG11237. Next base: position 29,774 of record CAMWHJ010000018.1, read on the forward strand.
CATACATATCCAATCACTGCCAACACCGGCACTGCCCAGCAGAAACGATACAAGGTGGCTGGATCTGTGAGTTTTCCCAATAATCCATAGGAGAAATCATTGAAAACTACCAAAATACCCAGTGCTATCATAAGAAACCCATAGACCAGCTCCTTCTTATTTTTCCGATTCCACCAGAAAAGAAACAACATACAGAGAAGAAACAGCAGTGGTATTTTGAAACCACTGCAATATTTAATTATCATTTCAAAAACTGAATTAACATTCCGCATTGCCTACCTCTTTACATGAATAACAAAGATTCCAACTGTATACAAATAATACAAAAGCAGATAAAGGATTCCCGGGAGCAGACAGCAAAGGACATATTTGATTTCCTTGTAGCATTTTGTTGTGAGAATATGAGCACCACAGCCAATTACCACCAACACTGGAGCAATCAAAATAGCCGACATGGATATGGGCACTGTTCCCACCATCACCAGAAACAGATATTTGTAATTCCACAAATTTTCCGGATGCCGGTGTATCCATAAAAGTGCCAGCAGGATAGCCGGAAAAATCACATTGCCACAAAAGCCCTTTGCCTCATAACTGCGAAACAAAAGAAATTGTGCTGTGGAATACTCTGATACAAAAAAGAAATTCAAGGTACAGATAACCCACACAAATAGAAGGGTGCTGGCTTTATCTTTCGAAAACAGCTCCTGTGCCAGCTTGTACATCAGCATTCCATAGAGAAGAACACATAGACCTGCCATGGCATATTTTTGCCAGATTTCCGGCGAAATTCCTGTCATCTTACAAATGACTGCACTATGCATATAAAAGCAGCTGAGAGCATAACGCATGGGAATGGTCTCCATTTCTTTGCCGCTTTCTCCGTGGATGGTATACATGGAATCACTGTCAACGACTGTGGAAATCGTTCCCAGATAGGATGCACTGTCCCATCCCCAGTAATTTTGATTCCACACATAATACATAAGAAAAAGAATTGGAACTGCAAAGCCAATCCTCTGTAATATTCTTTCCTTTTTCCAAAATTTCTTTCCTTTTATGGAAAACAATTGTTTCTCCCTGTCGCATTTAGAAACCAAATGCCATGCCCCAATACAAACGCAGAGCAAAAGTACCAACAGTACGCACCAGATTATGGTCAATACACTAAGGGAACTCTGCAGCAATATCATAGGAAATGCCAGAAACTGAAATAAGGAATAATAGAGAAAAAATCCACAGATAATATACAAAAAACAGGATTGTTCCATTTTCACCACTTGACAAAAGGTTTTTCCAAAAATATAAAAAAACCAGAGCAAGCCCAAAGTTAAGAGAAAACAAACAAAAATTTCTGTATGAACTGCCATAAAACTTACTCCTTTGCTTTACATTAATTTAATGAGAGAACCTCGCCAAGTGTTCATAGTATACAGAAATACCAAGTTCGATAATACCTCACTAAGTATTTCTGCATGCATTCTCACTAGGCTCGAGAAAACCTCGCCAAGTGTTCATAGTATACCATAAATCGACAGAAGGGACAACAAAATTTCCCTAAATTCCAATGCCCCTATTTGACTTTTTCTCTTAACTCTGCTAGAATGTGGCTGATGCCATAAGCATCGCTTTATGAGAGGACAAGTATTATGAGAAAAAAAGAACGTTATAAAAGGCTGATATCTATGTCGTTGGCCTCTATTATCATTGTCATTGAGACACTGATTTATGCATATATTTGGTTCACCTATTATCACGGCACACTGCCCAAAAACTTTTATGCCAACGGTCATTTCGTTCTGATTGCCCTGTATGCATTGCTGCTTTTGTTTTTTTCCAATGTGTACAGTGCCTATAAAGTAGGCTATCTTCGCATTATGGACGTGCTGTATTCCCAATGTCTTTCCGTAATTTGTGTAAATTTAGTCACATGGATTCAGCTCTGTCTGCTTGGTTACCGCATTATGCCCTACATGCCAATTCTCCGTATGACCATATTCGACGGCATGGCTATTGCGGCATGGACACTGTTTGCCTATTGGTTTTACAAAAAATTGTATCCCCCAAGACAGCTTCTGCTGATTTATGGGGATCGCAATCCAAAGCATTTAATTAGCAAATTGAATTCCAGAAGTGACAAATATGCCATTCACAGCTCTGTCCATGTGAAGGAGGGGGAAGAAAAAATCCGGGAATTAATCAATAAACACCAAGCTGTTCTCGTCTGCGACATTGATTCCGAAATACGCAATACCATTGTGAAATACTGTTTCGGTAAATCCATTCGCTGTTATGTAATGCCCAAGATTTCTGATATTATTATTATGGGTTCCGACAGCATACATCTATTTGATACTCCTTTGCAACTATCCCGCAACTTTGGACTGACACCTGAAGAGCGACTGCTGAAAAGAGGATTGGATATTATTGTTTCTTTTACTATTTTGATTGTCACATCACCGCTGATGCTGATCTTTTCTCTATGCATCAGGCTTTATGATGGTGGTCCTGTATTTTATAAGCAGGAACGTCTTACACAGGACGGAAAAACTTTTATGATTTACAAATTCCGCAGTATGCGGGTAGATTCCGAAAAGGATGGAGCAAGACTGGCAATGAAAAACGACTCCCGGATTACTCCCATCGGAAATGTACTGCGAAAGCTTCATTTAGACGAACTGCCGCAGATTTTAAATATTTTAAAAGGAGATATGTCTGTGGTGGGACCACGTCCAGAACGGCGGGTGATTGCTGACCAGTATGCCAAAGAAATCCCGGAATTCCCTTTCCGGTTAAAGGTAAAGGCAGGACTTACCGGCTACGCCCAAGTCTATGGCAAGTATAACACCACTCCCTATGACAAGCTTAAACTGGATTTGTATTACATTCAAAATTACAGTTTCTTTCTTGACATTAAATTGATTTTACTTACTGTAAAAATTTTGTTTCAAAAGGAAAACACCGAAGGAGTGGAAGCTTGGCAAAAGACAGCCTCCAAGAATGATAATGAATAAAAGCCGCTGATACAGCGGCTTTTATTCATGACAATAGAAAGTTTGCGGAGCGGAGCGTGCTTTCTATTGTTTCGGAACTGCTCAGTATTTTGACAATTACCGAAAAAAATCTATATAGAATCATCTGATTTCTTCTTTTCCATTTGTTCTAACCATACAGCTTCTCGCTGTAAATTCCCTCTGCAATCAACTGTTGAAAGGAATCCATCACACTTTCCTTATCTTTCTTATAGGTAACACCAAACCATCTGTCTCTGGTTTCTAATACTTTAACCTCTGCTTTTTTCTCTCGAATCAGCTGATCAATGATAATAGGAAGCAGAAACTCCTTCTTCAATGATTTGTCTCCCAGATGACTCAAAAATTTTCGGAAATCATCTTCCAACACATCCATAAACTTTGGTGTCAGTCCCCACATATTCATAGATGCATAACTTTCCGGGTCAATGATCTTTTCATTGCCTTCCTCGTCCACAGCAATGACTTTGTTTCCTTTGCGCTCAATTCCGCTGGTCTCATCTACACTTAACAGTGTATGGTTCTCGTCAATTCTGGCCACACCTCTGGTCACTGCACCATTTTCACTTAAGGTATTGCCCAGGATAAAGCCTGCCATACACATAGGCAGCTTGTCTTGACCCTCCGGAATATTCACAAGATAATCATGTACCTTAACAAAAGCCTCTTTTCCGTAATAATCGTCTGCGTTGATCACCACAAACGGATCTTTCAAAATTTCCTTACAACATAAAACCGCCTGACCGGTTCCCCAAGGCTTCACCCGTCCTTCCGGAACAGAAAAACCCTCAGGCAAATCATCTATTTCTTGAAATACATACTCACATTTCACATTTTTTTCCATTCGATTGCCAATCACTTCCTTGAAGTCTTTCTCTATATCTTTTCGAATGATAAAAATAACCTTATTAAAGCCAGCTTCTAAAGCATCATGAATGGAATAATCCATGATAATCTCGCCGTTTGGTCCCACTGGCTCCAGTTGTTTAATTCCACCCCCAAATCTGCTGCCGATGCCCGCTGCCATAATTACCAATACTGTTTCTCTCATCGTCTTCCTCCTAATAGGTCTTGTTGGTTGCTGAAATCTATTATATACTACTTTTCTATCTTATACAACTTCTTTTTCCCCTTTCATCTTTGCAAAAATAGTACGAATCTGCTGCTCCATGCACCCTGCAATATCTCCTTTCTCCCGGAAAACCTTGGCAAAATCCACCGTGAGTCTCATGGCATCCTCCACATGAAAGGCCGGTTTCCAACCAAACATATGTTTTAGTTTGCTGCAGTCCAATTTCAGAAAGTTTGCCTCATGCACTGCATCTTCCTCTGACAAATTTCTCCAGCTTATCCCCTCGCCCCACTGAGAACAAAAATAGTCCACCAACTGACCTGTGGTAACACAATCTCTTTCCTCTGGTCCCACATTATAATAGCCGGAATATTTTATATCCATCTGCTGTCTCATGGCAATCAGCAGATACACATACAAGGGTTCCAGCACATGCTGGTAAGGTCTGACGGAATTTGGATTGCGCACAAGGATTTCTTTCTTTTCACAGGCTGCCCGTACACAGTCCGGAACAATTCTGTCTGCCGCAAAATCTCCTCCTCCTATCACATTTCCTGCTCTGGCAGTAGAAACTGCCACTGAGGTGTTGTCAAAAAAGCTGTTTTTATAGCTGTGAGTTACTAATTCCGAACAGCTTTTGCTGTTAGAATACGGGTCAAAACCGTCCAAAGGCTCATTTTCCCGATATCCCCACTGCCATTCCTTATTTTCATAAACCTTGTCCGTTGTTACATTCAATACGCTTTTCACACTGTCCATACTGCGGACACATTCCAGCACATGAACCGTTCCCATCACATTGGTTTCATAGGTATATACCGGATTCTTGTAGCTTTCTCTCACAATGGGCTGTGCTGCCAGATGAAACACCAGTTCCGGCTGTACCTGCTGAAAGTAATTTCTCAAATGGGAAAAATCACGCACATCCCCTATCTGAGAATGCATTCGGTTCTCCAAGCCACAGCATTCATAAAGACTGGGAATCGTGGGTGGCTGCAGGGAATAGCCATATACTTGTGCTCCCAGCTCCAAGAGCATTTTACAAAGCCAACTGCCTTTAAATCCGGTATGACCAGTGACAAGAACCTTTTTTCCTTTATAAAACTCATACATTTCTTTCATGGTTTCCTCCTAGTGCTTCCAGGGTGCCTGATTGCTTTTCCAAAGCTCTTCCAACAGATTTTTATCCCGCATGGTATCCATACACTGCCAGAATCCCTCATGGCGGTATGCCATCAACTCCCCCTGGGCAGCACAGCGTTCCAAGGGCTCCTTCTCAAAGACAGTACTGTCATCTGAAATATAATCAAAAATCTTTGGCTCTAATACCATAAAGCCTGCATTGACCCAGCCACCGTCCTCCTTTTTCTTCTCCGCAAAGCCGTGAATTTCATCACTTCCATCAATATCCAGAGCACCAAAGCGCCCTCCGGGCTGTACTGCTGTGATGGTGGCAGTTTTTCCACTTTCCTGATGAAATTTTACCAGCTTATTCACAGGTACATCACTTAATCCGTCTCCATAGGTCATCATAAAAGTTTCATTCCCGATATATTTCTGAATCCTTTTAATCCTTCCTCCGGTCATGGTAGCATAACCGGTATCCACAATGGTAACTTTCCAAGGTTCCGTAGCATTGTCATGTATCTGCATACTGTTTCCATTGGTAAAGTCAAAGGTCATATCGCTTTTGTAGAGATAATAATCTGCAAAATATTGCTTTATCATATGCTGTTTGTAACCTCCGCAAATGATAAATTCATGAAAGCCATAGGCTGAGTAGTGTTTCATAATATGCCAGAGAATGGGCTGATCCCCAATTTCTATCATTGGCTTTGGTTTTAAGTGGCTTTCCTCACTGATACGGGTTCCAAAGCCACCGGCTAATATAACTACTTTCATTGAGTCACCTCCCTACGATTTCTTCTTAAACACCAACAATTTACTGAACACATAATTTAAGACAATCACCAACACACTAATTAATATTTTGGCAACCATACCCTCTATGCCAAAGACAGCCTGATTCAATCCCAAAAACAGCAATACCGGGAAAAGACCAATCTCAAAAATCCCCGACACAATTCTGGCACCCAAAAAGAGACCAATCTCCTTACAGAGCACCGATGGTGCCCAGCTTCTGCTCTCAAAAACCCAGATTTTATTGGTTACATAGGCAAAAGCCACTGCCACCACCCATGCAATACAATTTGCAATGGTAAGGTTGATGTTTACCGTCTTTGCCACAATTGTATAAGTAATCCAATTTACCCCGGTGGTTCCCACACCAAAAATAAGGTACATGATCATTTCCTTGTATTTTTCCAAGAACTCTCGTATCTTTTCCATGATTTGCCTCCTGCACTCTATGTTCTTTCCAAATCAACGTATTTTATTGTAACGTAACAGTTACCTTATTTCCTTAAAAATTTCCGGTAAAAAATCTCTCGCATACCATTGGGAATCAGACTGATAAAAACCTGTCCAAAGGCAGAAACAAAATATTCACTCCATGTGGATATGCCCATTCTCTTCAGTTTTGTGCGAAATTGAAAAGACAACTTGGCATAGGTGAATCCTCCCCGCCGCTGGTACATATCAGCCCCTGCACGCATATACAAAAGACTCTCTTGTAGATTATAACCCTGACAGCCCGCCTTTAGCATTCTTGCCCATAAATAATAGTCCTCAAACATAGGACAGTCCTGATATCCTCCCGCTGCCAGCACAGCACTTTTCCTATACATCATGCTCGGATGGTTAAAAGGGTTGCGCTTCCCTGCAAAACTTCTTATTTCTTCTGAAGTCTCCGGCATTTTTCGTATCACTGTCACCTGCTCTATGGAATCCGTAAACTCCTCCACCGCAGAGCCTACCATATCTGCCTGCTGCTCCTCCATTGCCATTAACTGCCGCTCCATTCGCTGCGTTTTACTGATGTCATCACTGTCCATTCGGGCAATGATCTCGTGAGTACAGTACTTCATTCCATGATTTAATGCTCTGCCTAATCCCACACCCTGTTCTAACCGTATTACCTGCAATGTTTTCTTGTGCTTTTTCTTCTGCTCATCAATCACCTGATTCAATTGGGGCGTAAGACCACCGTCACAGACCAGCACGAAATCATCCGTAGGACAGCTTTGTGCCCAGATACTTTCCATACTCTCTTTCAAATACTCTGCTTTTTCTTTGTAATACACTGACATAAGAACTGAATATGCTTTCATCATTCTCTCTTCCTCAAATCTGCCCATTCTATTCTTTTTTATCAGAAAGTTCGTCTTCCTCTTTCTTTTCTGCCACACCGAACGTCTCTCTGGTGATATAAATAGGGCGTTTCTTTTCCTGAATATACATTTTGGATATGTATTCCCCCAAAACCCCTAGAAAAAACAACTGTACACCTCCGATAAACAATATCAGTGTTACCACCGTAGCATGCCCCGGCACGTCAATGCCAAACATAAGCTTCTGCAAAAATATGACAAACATGTATACCAAAGCCAAAAAGGCACAAATTGTTCCCACATAAGTAGCCAGCTTCAAGGGTGCAATGGAAAAAGAAAGGATACCATCCATGCCATATTTATATAGCTTTCGAAAAGACCATTTGGATGTACCTGCATTTCTCTTTTCTGCCTTATATGGAATATACTTTGTCTCAAAGCCCACCCATGAAAATATTCCTTTGGAAAATCTGTGATATTCACTCATGCTGATAATTGCCAAACGCATATTTTTTCGAAAGCAACGAAAGTCACTGGCACCTGACACAAACTTGGTATCTGCCACCATATTGATAATTTTATAAAAAGCCCGCTTAAAAAAGGATAGAATCATACCCTCATTTCGTTTGTCCTGAAAGGCAGCGACACAGTCATACTCTTCTTCCTTATCCAGTATTTCCACCATAGAAAGCACCACCTGTGGCCGCTGCTGCAAATCCGCATCTATAATGGCAGTATATTCTCCCTCTGCCTGCTGTAAACCAGCATAAATTGCCGCTTCTTTTCCAAAATTTCTGGAAAAACCAATCACCTTAATATTATCCTTTTCCCTTTGCTTATAAAGCTTCTTGAGTTTATTCATGGTCTTATCCTGACTTCCGTCATTGACAAAGATAAACTCATAATCCATAATCTGTTCTTCAAAGCAGTCATTGACCTCCTTATAAAAGAGTTCCACATTATCCTCTTCGTTATAACAAGGTATTACTAATGATAATTTCATATGCATCTCCTTAGTTCTTATACACCCCTAATCGGTCCAGCAGTCTCCGGCAATTTTCCCCATCCTGAAAATGGTTTACTTTGCTATTTACATTAGAACGCTCATTCTTGTATTTATCCTTCCCCTGCACACAATCCAAGAGAAATTTCTTAAAATCTTCCTCTCCCCCAATGCTCTGACCCGGCATATAATCCAAGGGATTGTCAAAGACAAACCCTCGACTGTCTCTATACTCTGCCATATCCTCTATGGTAAAGCCTATTGGTCTGTCCAGCAAAAGATAATCAAAGAAAATGGAGGAATAGTCTGTAATCAGGCAATCTACATCCTTTACCAAACGGTACAATACAATCTGCTCCTCAATCATCTGCCTGTGAGTTAAAAAAATCATATGGGAAAAGTTCTTTTCTTGAAAATTATCAAGATTCTGTGCCGGGTGAAATTTCACAAGCAGTAGAATGTTTTGCTCCTTTAGAAAATCATTCAATTCCTTAAGCATTTCCTCTGTATGGAAAATAGGCAGTGCACCGTTTTTCAAATAACCTTCTTTCGTATCCACAATGGTACCGTCTCTGGACTTTCGATAGGTAGGCATCCACAAAGCAATCTTCTGATACCTTTCTTTTTGAATGGAAAGCTTTCCCAATTCCCAATTCTTAGAAAATAAATAGTCATTTCTTGGATGACCACACACAATCACCTTTTGGATATCACAGTCAAAAGCTTCCGCCATAATTGGCACAAAACGCTCCTCTGCCGCCGTCAAATAGGTAAAAAAATCGTAATCATAATCTCCCAGCTTGTCTAACATATGATTAATTTTCTTTAGGGGTGTTCCATGCCAGTAATTCACCCAAACCTGTTTTTTTGTTGGCTTAATGGCAAGCATTTCCCCATGAAAAAAATTGTATTTGGCAGTAAAAATAGCTGTCAAACTCTGTTTTAAAGTAACAAATATCACATTTTCCTGTTGATATTCCTTATACCTGGAAGGCTTATCCACCACACAGATAATCTGATACCTGGCTTGATATCCCCCTTTTAGCAGAAAGTGAAACAGTGCTTCACTGTTATCACACAGGGGACCTTTACAGAAAATCAATATTTTATTTTCATTTTTCGGAATCACATTATTTAACAGTGACAGCATCTTTCCTCCTGCAAAATAAATTTTCCGCATCAATTTTCCTTTAACCATAACTGCCTCCTGATATTTCTATATCTGCTCAGAAATTTTCTTTGAAATTGAAAGCAAGTTTTCCAGCATCCCAACTGTTTTCTTTTCTACTCTAAAAGCACACCAAGAAACCAAAACAATCATAATACTTACCATTCCAAATAACACAATTCCTTCCGGCATTGTCAGTTCAACTCCCATGAATCTTCTTAATACATCAGTTATGATTACATGATGTACCAGAAATATGGTATAAGAATATTTCCCCAGCTTTTGGCATAACTGAATGAACAAAGGGCTCTTTATCCATTTTGACATCCCCACTAACACCATAAAACAACTAATTCCTATCAAAGAAATCCCATACATTCCATGCAAAGGTACTTCATAGAATAGCAAAATCACAAATAAAAGCAAATTTAAAACCAATACCCATGAATTTTCTCTTTTTCCCTTATATATAATCAGCATTCCAAAAAGAAAATCCAACAATCTGGTAAATAAATTTCTGACAATACTCATTTCAAAGGGATAAAACCATACGAACACAACATAGAAAAGTGTATAAGCCACAAAGGTTAAATACGCATTCTTGTGATAAAGTTTTCTAATCAGCGGAAACATCAGATACATTAATACAATACAGCCCAGAAACCACTCGCCAAGAATATAGTAATTCTCAATTCTATATGCCGTATATCCGTCAAATCCCAATACGGTCAAGAAAAAAGTCCATTTTTCAGCTTGAAAAGCAATTCCCTTTCGCTTCCAGAAATAATACAAAAAGGCTCCTGCATAGCATATCCAGAATGCCGGGTATATTCCTTTCCAACGTTTCCAATAATAGGTGGACAGTTTCAGCTCTTTGTCATATGTATACATAAGTGCTGCTCCTGAAATAAGAAAGAAAAGGGATACACCCAAGGTACCAAAAGAACCATTGGCAAATACAGATGGTACCAAATAATGTTTTCCCGCAATAGTAATACTCATCATTTTCAATGTATCATTAAAATGCGTCAAAATAATTAACACCACGGCAAAAGCTCTCACGATATCCAGCCAGACAATCCTCTCTTTTCCCTTTGTTCCTTCTTCTGCCATAAAGCCCTCCTACAACTTCTCCATATCTTCCATCATCACTTGTACACGGTGTTTAAATGTATGCTTTTGCAAAACAATCTCTCTTCCTCTTTTTGCCAATGTTTCTCTTTCTTTGGGGTGTTTCATGTAATAGTCAACCTTTTCCTGAAACTCCTCTTCATTTTTGTAGGTCAAAACACATCCCTCAAATATCTCTTCTATTTCCGGCATATAATCACTGAGCACAAAGGCTTCTGCTGCCAATGCATCATAAACACGGTTGGACACGATGCCTTCCTGCCGCATATCCTCCCAATGATCATTCAGCAGGATACAGGCATCATGATATGCCTGCCCTATTTCTGCATTTTCCATGTATTCTGCCTTGATATGTCTGCCTATTTCTCCAAAGTTCTCCCATCTGCTTCCATAGATCGCAAAGTTATAGCCTGTATTGGCTGCATACTTCACACTTTCCCGGAAAATCCCTCTGGAATTTCCCACAAACAGCAATTCATATTCTTTCTCATTTTTATCCTGATACTTCATAACTGTTTCATCGGTGCACTGCAATAATGTTTTTGCAGGTACCTTTAACTGTGAACCAATGGAATTTGTCAGCTTATCTGAAGCAAAGTATACAAAATCATAGGAATTGTATTCATCGAAAGAAATATCCTCCGGGTGGGAAATGTTCCACATAATGTTTTTCTGCTTCTCCATTTTATGATAAAATGGTCTGGTTCCTCTTAAGACAATATTGTATTTGGCATCTGTTCTGTCAAACCACTGCTGGTAAGGTTTCACCTGAACTTCGTATCCCTGTGCCTCAAATTCTCTTTTCATAGCTAATGCATAATGATAATCGCCCCACAATTTCTTTGTGTCATTGTCAGGCATGGCACCACAGATATCAATTCTTTTATCATTTATCTTGTATTCATTGTGCTTTTGCAAGATCTCACGAAGCTGTACAGCACGCACATCATAAGTATGCTTTGCCAAAACCAGTTTTTGCAGTTTTGCCACCAAAGCAATTCTCTCTTCCTCCTGCTCCATATAATATTTTAGAATTTGATCAAATTCCTCCTGTGTTTCAAAACAGGGTAATAATCCCTCAAAGGTTTCCTTTGCTCCAACCACACCGTTGGTAATTACCAGTGCCCCGGCCGCCAGTGCATCATATACACGGCTGTTTACTGCACCAAATTCTTTTGTCACATGATTTGCATCATCAATGACAATCTTTGTATTTTGATATATTTTAGGCATTTCATGATATACTGCAAACCCTTGTGCATATGGTTTCAGCTTATCAATCTTTTCCCAGTTAGCTCCAAAAATCTTACACTGATAGGGGAGAGAAGCAGGGTTAAGATAATCAATAATCTCACGCTTTACATTCCAATAGCTGCCGGTAAAAACGTAATCTGATTTGTAATACTCCAATGCTTCTTCATCCAGAGGAATTTTTCCGCCATAGAAAAATCTGTCGCCGTTGGTGGCTATGGGAAAAAGCACTGCCTGCTTACTGCTGTGTTCATTTACATATCTGCATGCTGTCTCACTGGAGGCAAATACCATATCATAGGCTTCAAAAAACGGCTGTTCACACCAACGCTCAAACCAGTTTCTTGCCCATGCAATTTTAACTAATGTTGGTTTTGCATTTTTTATCTTGGTGATGTCATAGGCATCCAGCAGGGAAATTACCACATCTGTTTCCAGTCCCACATCATACCAGTCCTCTTCTCCTCTTCGGTTGAGATACTTTACCTCATAACCTAATTTTTCTAAAGAGGATGCCAGTTCCATGGCTGTAAAGAAGTCACCTGCGGTGGTGGTAGGAATGGACTCTGTTACCACAAGAGCCACAGTCAAATTGTCCTCCGTAAACAAATGTTCTCCTGAAAGTTTATCCTCCAACATTTTCCGTTCCAAGTATGCCTGCCATTTCCCCTTAAATACATTCAGATTATGAAGTCTTCGAATTCTCACCTCTTTTGGAATGTCTTTATTCTGTGTTCCAAATTCATAATGATAGACCAATGATTTTGGACAATAATAATTCGAATATCCATAAAAATGGAGCTTTAAGCACAAATCCACATCCTCATATCCATAGATGTATCTCTCGTCATAGCCACCAATTTTTTCAAAGGCTTCTTTGGATACCAGCAGCACTGCCGCTGTGACAGCAGCTCTCGCCTCCACATTTTCATCACCAACAATATCTCCTGTTCCATTGCCCATATTATATGGCTGGGTAAAATACATCTTCTCTCTAAAATCATCCCGAAAAGCAATTCCCCGATGCTGAATTGTATAAGATTTTCCTTTATTTATGGTATTATCAGGGATTTGGGGATAAACCAGCTTGGCTCCCACTGCACCTGCCTTTTCTTTTGTCACTGCAGCAATTAAGAGTTCATCCAGCCAGCCATCTGTCACCTCTGTATCATTATTCAAAAATAAATAATACTCTCCTTTTGCATGGCATGCTGCCAGATTATTAGCTGCGGAAAATGACATATTTTCCTGATTTTCAATCAAGGTAATATTTAAGGTATCCCGAAATGTGTGTATATATTCCTTGGAAGTATCCTCCGATGCATTATCTACAATAATCATTTCATAATTATCATAAAACTTTGCCGTCTGAAAGGAGGCAAATAATATCTTCAAGTTTTCCAGTCCATTACGATTTAAAATAATAATGGATACCAAAGGTCTCTTATGATATAAAATGTCGATTGCCTGCTTGTGATTGCTGTCGGGAAATTGTACTTTCACACCATTTGCTGCCTGTTCCAGCAAATATTCCATATCCCGCTGATACTTTTCAAAGATATTCCGATTCCGTTCTGCAAACAGTTGTGTTTTTAACAACTGTTCTCTCTGCTCAGAATTTTTCTGATGCAGACTGCTCATCTGGCGTTTCATGGATGCAATCCCTGCCAATTTCTTATTTTCTTTTTTTAACTTCTTAATTTCCGTCTGTAATTTCTTATTTTCTTTTTTTAAAGAAGTAATACTATTATTTACCCGCTTCCATTTTTTTAAAATATTTCTGATAATCGGAAGTCTATATATAAATATTTTTAATCTTTTCTTCACAATGTTTCCTCCAAACTGCAATACTCGCCTAATTTTATCTGTAATTCCTCCTGCAGTAATTGAATACACTCATCATTTGCATTCCCGGCATTATTTTTGTAGTACAGTGCCTGCTGCTGTGTCTCCGGCACCACTGGAGGCAGCACATATTTTCCCGGTACATATACAACAGGAATCCCTGCTTTCAGTTCCACAAATTTCAGCCAAATATCATCCTGACAGGGTGCCATTTTCATAAATGTATCTTTATCCCGGTACTGTGTTCCCAGACATTTGGGGGGAAACAGCGTTCCTGCACCATTGGTGGCAAGCAATTCCATGGACGGTTCCGATAATTCCCTGCATTCATTCTGCCACCGGCTATAAGGCAGTATATTTCCATGGGCATCCTTTTTCATGCGATGTACCCGCTTTGCGGAAACGGCATTGGGATACTTTTCATAAGATTCCATAAGAAGTTCAATTAGTTCTTCTTCATAAATCAAATCATCATCTACGGTTATCACAATATCATTGGGATACTCCTGTATTGCATAATAATACTTCTTGTGAGGCTTCAGATCCTCTATGCCAATGACAATCTCCAAGCCATAAGCTTTTAACTTCTCTAATTCTTCTGTGATCTGCCCTTGGCAGGCAGCCTCTAAATACAAGATAATCTTATCCGGTTTCACTGTCTGCAGCAGCAAACTTTGAATGGTATGATGCACTTTCTTCAAACGTTCTCCATAGCTGGTAAGAGATACGATAATTCTGTGCTCTCTCTTTTTCCCTTCATACAAGGCATACTGCTCTTTATGCAATTCATTCCATTCCATAAGTATATATGCGCAATTCTCCTCCATACGCCCTTTCATTGCCTTTATTTGAAGGTCCGTAGATGCATGCTTATTTTTCACACTGTCCCGAAAGCCATAAAACTCATTTCTATTTTCGGCAATTTTTTCGCAGGAATCCCTGTGCATATTTACAACAAAATCATGCATGTTTTGATTTCTTCTGTCTGACAGTTCATGAAGTTCCTCATACTCTCTCTGCAGAATATCTATTTTGTTTTTGCTGTAAATTTCCAGCCTTTCTGATTTCTTTTGTTCCTTTTTGAAAATATTCTCCAAATGCTTGGTCTGTTCTCTGACATCCATTAGGTTCTTCTGCAATTCTGTATTCTCTTCTTTCAGTCGTTTCAATTCTTCTCCAAGCTTTTTTATCTCTTTCTTATTCCCTTCTATGGCACGAAAGAAAATATGAAATGGGGGAATTTTCTTTAACATATTTTTTATTTTGCTCATTTGATACCTCTTAATGATTCCCTTCTACTTTTCATCTGCTCCCATAAACTCCAAATATTCGTATAATACCTCTTGGGTATCTCCATACATTTTGATTTCTCCTTCATGCATCCATATGACCTTGTCACAGAGCTTACTTAAAGTGCTGATACTATGGGATACAATCACTACGGTTCTATGCTTGTCCCCGATAAGATTCCGCATTTTTTCCTCGCTCTTTTGCTTAAAACGGGCATCTCCCACACTTAAAACTTCATCCACCAGCATAATATCCGTTTCTAAAATAGAAGTAATGGAAAATGCCAGCTTTGAGTGCATTCCACTGGAATAATTTTTCACTGGCACGTCAATAAAATCACCAAGTTCTGAAAACTCGATAATCTCCGTCATTTTACTTCTTATCTCCTTTTCATCAAACCCCAGCAGCATACCCGATAAGAGGATATTCTCCCTGCCGGTAAGAGACGGTTGAAATCCCACACCAATGGCCATCAGAGAGATGGTATGGTCATGGATATCAATACTGCCCTCATCCGGTGAAAATATGTTTGCCAATGCCCTTAGCAGGGTAGATTTTCCACTGCCGTTTTTGCCGATAATCCCCACAATTTCTCCCTCTTTAATAGAAAAACTGATTCCTTTTACCGCTACAAAATTCCCACGTTCTGATTTTTTTGCCCGCAGAAAATTCTTTTTGATGGAACGGGACTGTAAACTTCTGTATACAATTTTTAAATCTTTTACCGTAATTGCATCTACTCTCATTTATAACACCTTCACATAACTGTTTTCATATTTATAAATCAATTTTACTCCGATGATGGACATGAAAATTCCTGCCCCCCCCCAAAAGAGCAACACCCATAGATTCACACCTTTTCCATACAGCAGAACATTTCTCATAGATTGAATAATAAAACTGATGGGATTACCATATATCAGAATATACACCAGAACCCCTCCCATTGCATCACCCATCCTGTCTTCTATGGAATAGAAAATGCCAGTCATATAGAAGAGCAGTTTCAAAGCCACATCAATCACATTTGATAAATCTTCCACAAAGACACCATAATGCATGAAGATAGCACACATTCCAAAAGTCAGCAGGAATAAATCCAACATCAGCGGTATCATATATAATATATTCCAACTCAAAGGCACACGCCAGCACAACATCATAATCAGCACAATGCCAAAGGATATCATCATCTTAAATCCATTGACCATCATTCGTATAAATAAGAGAGTCAGCTTGGGCAAATATACCTTTGACACAATTCCCTTATTCCTTTTTAATAATTTCAGACTTGCTTTCAGCAAACCAGACCAAAAATTCCAAAGCGTTAAGCCCAAAAAGATATAAATGGGGAAGTAAGGCAGGGTAGATTTAATTGCAAACACTGCAATAAATAAATACACTAACATCTGAAGTATGGGATCTAATACCCACCAGATCCAATTTAGATGAGAATTGGCAACTTCCGACTTTAACTCGGATTTCGCCGCATATTTTGTATATTTCCAATACTTTTTGGTATCAAAAATCAATTTTTCCAACATAAATTGTATTCCAACTTTCCTTTTAATATATAAGACAGTAACAACTTATCATATTTCTTATGAAAACGCAAGCATGTTAATTTTTTGTATCTGCATCCTGTTCTCTGTCGTCTGTTCGTTCACTGATAATATAACGGGGTCTTCTCTTTGTTTCCATATAGATTCTGCCCACATATTCACCAATTACTCCTGTACATATTAATTGAACACCACTGAGAAAACACAAGATGCTGACTGTACTGCTCCACCCACTGACGGTTTTTCCCTGAAGGAAAACCACCACCGACCAGATCACGCCCAGAAAGCTAATTCCTGCCACCAAAAGCCCCAAGCCCATAATCAGGCGTATTGGCTTAATACTTAAGCTGGTAATGCCATCAAATGCCAGTGCCATCATTTTTTTTAAGGGATAATGGCTTTTTCCTGCAATCCTTTCCTGTCTCTCATAATATACAATATCACTTTGAAAGCCTACCAGAGGAATTAAACCACGCAAAAACAAATTAACTTCTTTGAAATTTTCAAATTCATTCAATACCCTGCCGGATATCAAGCGGTAATCTGCATGGTTAAAAACGGTTTCCACTCCCATAAAATCTAAAAGATGATAAAAGCTTTCTGCTGTAAAACGTTTAAAAAAAGTATCTCTAGCTCTGGAACTTCTCACTCCATAAACAATCTCATTGCCGCCAAGATAAGACTCCACCATGTCATCCATCACACGGATATCATCCTGCCCGTCACAATCAATGGAAATGGTGATATCATAATCAGCCTTTGCCTCCATTAAACCTGCCAAAACTGCATTCTGATGTCCTCTGTTTCTGCTTTGCCGAATTCCGAAATAGTGAAAATTCTCCTGAGACAGTTTCTTGATAATCTTCCATGTATCATCACTGCTTCCATCGTCCACAAACATAATTCTGCTCTTATCACTGATTTTCTTTTTCTCTATTAAATGCTTTATCTCCTCCAAAAACAAAGGGGCCGTAATTGGCAGCACAGACTCCTCATTATAACATGGAATTACAAGACATAAACAAGGCAATTTAACACTCATTTCTTTTTCCCCCCTCTATACAACCAAACATACAATATCACCTTTTCCCATATTTAATCAGCAGTAACTGCACATAATTAATAGTTTTATAAAGCTTTCTTTTTGCCTTGGCAATGGAAATGCCATAGGCTTGACTGTACTCCTCCAAAAGAGCATGGTAAGCTGCCTTGCTTACGTCTTTGGATAATTCATATAGTTCCACTAATTTCTTAATTATTTGTGCTTTTTCCAGATAATAAGTTTCATCCACAGGTGAAATTTTTTCCCCGGGTTTTGTATAACAAATGGCATCCGACTGATATACAATATAGTTTCTTTCCAGCATCTCTACACAAACATCCCATTGAAGATTCGAATCATATTGATTCTTTTTCCATGGTTCTTCCTCAAACACAACCATACTTTTACGCAGTAAGACAACAGAAAAGTTTAAAAATGGATTTCCCGAAAACATATTGCATGATATCTCTGTAATCCCCTTTCGGTGATAGGAATCCTCCTTCGATTCCTGGGAAGCATTGAGGAATACACTTTTCCCATACACAATGGCTACTCTTTTATCTTCAAAGGAAGGGAGCAATTTTTTTAAATAATCAAATTCAAACACCGGATTGTGTTCCAGAAACCAAAGGATCTCACCTTTGGCATTCATGGATTCCTTCATATTTTTCGGAAGCCACTTATCTGGTTCTTCTAATTGCATAACCTCTGTGTTTGTCTTATAATATCCTTTATAAAACTCTATGATCTCCTTTTCCTCTTCCTTCAGTTCCCGAAAACAGATACGCACCTGTATTTTTTTGTAAGACTGACGGTAAATGGATTGAAGGCATTGCTGTAGGTTATCTTCCCCCTGCCTGATCCGCAAAAAGATTGTCACCAAGGGCTGTTCCTGTGTGGTTTCCACCCTATCCTTCTGAAAGAAAACATCCAAATATTTTTCCACCAAAGCCCATCTTTCACTCTGTCCCTTTGCCTCTGCCATAACCCCAATGGGATGAAATTTATCCTCCTGATACATGTCCAGTTCTTTAAAATAGTGACAATGTTCCTCCTGAGAATACGTCCACTGTTTCACACAAGGTGCAATGATATCCATGGCATTTTTAAATCTGTTTTCGAAAATAGTATGATACATGTTGTGAATGGATGCCACATGGAAGAAAGAAATTTTCTGTCTGGGATCCGATACAATCTGGGAAAATATTTTCTCACAATCTAAATGGTGGGTATTCACCACTTCTATTTCAAACAACTTTAGATACTTGACAATAATATCCTTATCATCTGTTTTTAAGACATAGATATTCTCATTTAATAAATTTCTCACTTCTTCCAATTCCGTTTTGTATCCCAGAGTATGCACCAGCACCGAATATCCCAGCGAATAAAGTTCATTTGCCAAAGAAATGGGGGTGATTTCTCCTTCTCCATCTGAAAAATCCACAAAGGAAATCATCACCGCTGGTAATTTACGGACTGCCCCTGTGGAATTACATATAACACCTTTGCCGTTTACAGGCTTCGCTTCCACATACTGTACCTTCTCGATCTGTCTGCCTTCCTGTTTTCCACTGCGCATATAATGCAGCAATGGATTGATACTTACTCCATTCACATCACTGTTAATTCTCAGATATCCATTGGTAGAAAATTCCATGGAGGGATTATAGCCCAGTTTCCAACCCCATACCAGATAGTGATACTTTGCATCTGTGCCCTCTGGGATTTCATATGTTTTATGATACCATTCCTCATCAAAATACTGGGAATCACTAATATACTTTCTCTCATCTGTCTCTATTTGCCGTCCCTCGTTTTTCCCTGTATTTAAATAATGGATCAGAGGATTTTTTCCGGCAGCTGCCACATCTGGGTTTTGACGCAGATACTCACCTGTAACAAACAAGGGAGATGGATTATAGTCCTGTTTCCACCCTTCCAACATATAATGGAGTTTTGCATCCACACTCTCTTCTATGTGATAGGTTTTTCGATACCATTCCTCGTTAAAAAATTCGGAATGTTCCAGCAATTCTCTGCCATTGGTCTCTATCCGTCTTCCTTCCTGTTTCCCAGATAACAAATAATGTGCCAGTGGATTTCTTTTTGCCTGTCTCACATCATGATTGGCATTGAGGTATTCTTCGGTGCAAAAGTTCTTAGAGGGATTATAGCCCAGCTTCCAACCCTTTTGCAGATAATGCACCAAAGCATCTTCTCCCTCTGGAATATGATAAGTTTTAATATACCAAGCCCGGTCAAAGAGACTGCTTTCATCTACAATTCTATATGTTTCCGTAGTCAGCTTCAGCCCTTTTGCCTTTCCTGTCTTCAAATAATGCAGCAATGGATTAATTTGTCTCTCCTGTACCCTTGGATTCTGCAGCAAGTATTCTATTGTAATAAAATCCGGAGAGGGATTATACCCTTTTCTCCATCCCTCTTCATGATAATGTTTGATGGCATCTCTATGAAATGGAACACCATATACCTTATGATACCAATTTCCTGCAAACAAGCCACTTCGTTCTATCAAATCTATATCTGCCTGTCTCATCTTTACATCTGACATCTGTTTTCTCTCCACTATCTATATTATACCTAATAATTATAACCAATTTATATGCAATGTCAATTTTCTTATTGCTGCACCAGACAGCACGAACTAAGAAAGAATCCATGAAATTTCCACACAAAACAATTAAAATATTTTTTGTAACTATTCAGTACCTTCATAGTTACAAGCAAAGAACCATGCAAAATTGC
>CAMWHJ010000019.1 GCA_947174015.1 uncultured Lachnospiraceae bacterium
TCGTAACTATTCAGTACCTTCATAGTTACGAGCAAAGAACCATGCAAAATTGCCTACGGCAATGGTTCTTTGCCTGTTATATCCACTTTTTCTTACGGTCTGTGCAGTAAATGCACAGACCTACTGAATAGTTACATATTTTCTATAACTGTTCGTAACTATTCTCTCTATGCCGTAACCAGCAAGGAATTTCTTTCCCTGCCTGCTACATAAATGGGAAAATCGTCCGGCTTATATTTATTGTCTGCCATGGCAATTTCCAAGCGAACCGTCTCATATGCCAGCTGTTCATAGTTATTTTCCTTACTCAGATGCCCTAATAGCACCGTTTTCAGCCCGTCATGCAGAATTTTACTCAGAAGCTGACCAGAAGTCTCGTTGGACAAATGTCCCTTTCTCCCAAGAATTCTCTGTTTCAAATAATAGGGATAAGAGCCTACCTGAAGCATATGTATATCATGATTGGCCTCTAACAATAATACATCCAATCCACTAAGTTTGTCTACCGTATAATCCGTATATTCTCCCAGGTCGGTGGCAATTCCGATGGCACGGTCACCTTTTTCAAACCGATATCCCACCGGTTCCGCTGCATCATGAGATATCTCAAAGGGCTTTATCATAATATCTTTGATAAAAAAATCCTGATCTGCCTTAATCTCATGAAAAAGTTCCTCTGGAATTTTTCCCAACTGCTTCATTTCCTTGATTGCCTCAATGGTTCCTGTGGTTGCATAAATGGGTACGCCATACTTTCTTGCCACCACACCCAGACCTTTAATATGATCTGAGTGCTCATGGGTAATCAAAATGGCATCCATATCCTTTATGGATAACTCCATTTCATTGATACCACTCTCCATCTTTTTCCCACTGGCACCTGCATCCACCATAATATGAGTGCTGCTGTCCCCCACATAAATACAGTTTCCGCTGCTTCCGCTGCAAATACTACATAAATTCATGTTCTTTCCTACTTCCAATAAATTTCGATTGTGTCATTGTCTCTGATTCTGGAAATAAACTGTGCCGGCACCCCATTGATGGTCTGAACCAGTTCCTTTCCCATGCCTCCTGCCATATCAAATCCATAGGCATCAAAGGCATCAATAAAAGTATACTTCTTTTTCCCGCCTAATGTAAAGAGTTTTTCATTCACTGACACACGAATTTCATGCACCTGCATTTCCTCCGGCAGAATATCCTTGTCTAAATTGTCTGTTTCTCCCTCACTGGCTGGTTTTTCCACAGCGTCTGCCATCAGTTGCTGTATCTGCTCTTGGGTTTTTACCGGCTGTTTTGTCATTTCCAAGACCGCCTGTGTGTCCGCATATGCCTGCTTTTTTTCCATCTCCCAGTCAATGGAGAAATTCTCATACACAATGGTATCCCGAAAAGCAAGCTGATTATTCACATAGATATCTGTATTATAATCCAGCAGAACATCCATAAATTCCAGAATCTGACTGACCGTATAATATTTCAGCATCTGAATTTTATCACCGTCCTGAATGCTGTAATAGCCGGACACCAATGCTCCATTGACCTGAACAAACTTAGGACATTCCACTTTCACACCATTGACCAGAAAACTGATGGTTCCATTGTATTCCGGCAGCTGCTCAATCATCTGTTCTGCTGCTGCACCTCTGACAGATTCCTGTATGCAAATCTGCATATTGGCTTCAATGGGAGTATTGATGCTTGCAAGCTCCCCATCCAAAGTGATTACCGCCGGCTCTCCAAGACTGCCCCGCACTATCCGCTGTTTTCCGTCTATGGTATAGGTAATTTCCTTTCCCCGTCTGGGAAATAAAGCTTCATTGGGGAAACCTGCCTGCATGGCTGCATCCACAATTGTTAAATGACTATTATCATACAATTTAATTCTTTGATGATTGAAATTTACAAAAATAAAATTATTCTTCTGGTCATAGAAATTCAAGCAGATGCCAATTGGTGTCACCAGCAGAGGATCCTTTTTGATATCTTTCTGCCAAAAGGTAATATCATCCATCACTTCTTCGCCCCGAAGTGCTACACGCTCACGCATAATGCCCAGTTTATCTGCCAAACGCTCCGTAAAACCGGTAATTTTTCCACCGCCGCCTACCACGAACACGGCACTCACCGGTTTTCCTCCGTTTAATTCCACAATTTTATCCGCCACCTTACCAGCGATGTCATCGATCACAGAAGTGAGCATCTTTGTGACCTTTTTTGCGGTGATCTGATGGGTAATCCCCATAATATCTGTATAACTCACCATTTCCTGTGTGGAGGAAGCTGCTATCTTCAGCTTATCGGCACTGGCAAAATCCAAAAGATATTGGGTTGCCACTGCCTCGGTCAATTCATCCCCGGCAAAGGGAATCATGCCGTAAGCCACAATACTGCCCTCCTTGGTAATACAGATATCGGAAGTTCCTGCCCCCACATCCACCAAGGCAATGTTCAGCATACGGTACATCTGGGGAATTGCCACGTTCATGGCGGCAATAGGCTCCAAAGTCAGGGCGGCCACCTCAAGACCTGCCACTGCCACTGCCTTATACAGACCGTCCACCACATCATCCGGCAGAAAGGTCACCAACATGTCAGCTCCTATCTTTTTCGCCTTGTGGCTTTCCAAATTACTGATCGGATAATCATTTAAGTAGTACTTGATCACGGTATAGCCTACACAGTAAAATTTCATGCCATCCACCTTTAAGTCAGAAATTTTTCCATGGGCCTTTTCCACGCAAAGGGAATCCAGAGAATATATGTGTTCCGGTGTTACCTCAATTTCTTCCTCGAACTCACATTCTTCGTGAACCTCCAGCGTGCGGAGTACGCGTCCTGCCGCTGCAATACAGACACTTTCCAGTTTACGCCCCACCTGCTTTTCTAAGGCTTCTTTTACCTCGATAATGGATTGTCCTACTTTATTGATATCGTGAATCTGACCGTCCATCATGGCTCTGGTATCATGCTCTCGCACATACTGTGCCACCACCTCAAAACGTTCGTTCATCTTGTAGCCCACAGTTCCCACAATACTTCGTGTACCGATATCCAAACCAAATACCAGCTGACCTGCATATTTCTTCTGTTCCTCCACAATAAACCTCCTCACTCTTTCCTAATATGCCAAACCTGTTAAATCAGTGTTTTCCTAATAGAGCTGCAATCTGCTTATATCCTTCCTCTTTTCCATGGTTATTGTCAATTACCACAGTGCAGACCTTCACAAATTCTTCTTTCGAAAGCTGTCTGCTGATAATATCTGAAATCTTTTCCTCCGAATAACCTCTGTTTTCTCTCAAACGCTGCCGACGGATGGATTCTTCTGTATCAATATACCACAGTTCGTCACAAATTTCATCATAATGATTTTCGATCAACAATGCCGATTCCACAAAAAAGTAATCCTGTATGCCCAAATTCCGCTCTTTTGCTATCTCCTCTGCCACATACTTGTTTACTTCAGGGTGGAGAATTTCGTTAATCTTTTGCAGTTTCTCTATGTCTGCAAAAATTATCTGTGCCATCTTATTTTTATCAATACTGCCATCCTCTTTTAAGACGGCACTGCCTAACAGAGACACAATTTTTTCATAACAGGCATGTCCCGGTGTTCGCAGCAGTTCTGCCGCCTCATCGGTTTTGATAATCCGTGCCTTGTAATTTTGGGCAATATAATCTAATAAATGGGATTTTCCCGCACCAACGCCACCTGTAATTCCAATGATTTTCATTTTCTTTCCTCTCTAAGCTGCATCTGTGTATTAATGTGCATCATACCAGTTGTCTGCACAGTTCATATCAATATCCAAAGGCACACTTAAATTCGCCGCATGATGCATCTCTTCATTGAGAATTTCTTTCACCTGCTCCACTTCCTCTGCCTTTGCCTCAATGAGCAATTCATCATGAACCTGCAGAATCAGCCGGGACTGTAAGTTGGATTCTCTCAATCTTTTATCCACTCGTATCATGGCAATTTTAATAATATCTGCTGCCGTTCCCTGAATCGGTGAGTTCATGGCAACACGCTCCCCAAAGGATCTCTGCATAAAATTTGAAGATTTCAGTTCGGGAATGGGACGCTTTCTGCCAAACATGGTAGTTACACTTCCTGTCTCCTTTGCCTCTGCCACCAAGGTATCCAAAAATTTCTTCACTCCCGGATAGGTGGCAAAATACTGTTCGATATATTCCTGAGCTTCCTTTCTGGAAATACTTAAGTCTTCACTTAACCCAAAGGAACTGATGCCATAGACAATGCCAAAGTTCACTGCCTTGGCATTTCTTCTCTGCAGCGGTGTTACTTCCTCAAAGGGTATATGGAATACCTGTGATGCGGTGATTCGATGGATGTCCTCCTCCATTTTGTATGCCTGTATCAGATTCTCATCTTTAGACATATGTGCCAACACACGCAATTCTATCTGGGAGTAATCCGCATCAATCAATACATAGTTTTCCTTTGGCACAAATACCTTGCGAATCTGTCTGCCCAGCTCCATACGGATGGGGATATTCTGAAGATTTGGCTCCGTACTGCTAAGACGCCCGGTGGCTGTAATGGTCTGATTAAATTTAGAGTGGATTCTGCCATCTTCTCCAATGCAGCCCACCAATCCCTCGGCATAAGTGGAATTTAACTTGGTATATTGGCGGTATTCCAGAATTTTAGAGACAATGGGATAGTCCGGTGCCAGCTTTTCCAAAACCTCTGCTGCTGTGGAATAACCCGTCTTGGTTTTCTTGCCATTGGGCAGTTTCAGTGTTTCAAACAACACTTCCCCCAACTGTTTTGGAGAATTAATATTAAATTCCGTACCTGCCTCCCGATAAATCTCTTCTTCCATTTCCCTGATTTTAATTTTCAATTCTTCTCCGTATTTTCGCAGCTCCTCCGCTTCAATCTTAACGCCTGCCTGCTCCATGTCATAAAGAGTAAACACGAGAGGCATCTCTATATGCTCATACAAATCAATCATCTTTTGTTCCTTTAATGCTTCCATCAGCTTATCAAAGGTATGGTAGGCTGTCCCTGCCATGTTTGTGAAATATTTCACAATATTCTCCTGATTTTCCAGCCAAGCCTTCTCTAATTTCATCTTGCCAAAGAGATCCTCCTTGGAGGGCAGCACTCTCTCCAAATATTCCTGGGCAATTTGGTCATAGGTGTATTCCGATTTTAAAGGATTCAGCAGATAGGCAGCGATGGAAATATCCCGAAGTTTTTCTTCTGTCTGACGATATTCTTGAATAAAGGGCAGCTCTGCTTTTAAGTCAAAGGTTACTGCTATCTCATGCTGCTTTGCCAATCTGCCCAGTAATTGGGTAAAATAGTCCTCTGTAAAAAAGCCCTGCTGCTCCACATAGTAAATATCCTTTCCGTTGTTGGTCAATACTAATGCTTTGATTTCATTCCCTGACATCACATACTGAAATCCACACAGTCTGCCGTTCATTTGGGAAAACAGTGCATCTGCCTCTGGAAAATCCTCTAAGATCTGTACCTGCCAGAGAGGTGCTTCCTCCCTGCTGCCTTTTCCCTCAAAACGGTGATAGAAATTCTTGAATTCATATTCCTTGCAAAGTTCATAGGCTTTGGGAGTATACATATCCTTCAGTTGTGCCCCATCGATCTCATAGGAAATCTCTGCCTCTGTACAGATGGTCACCAGCTCTTTACTGAACTTTGCCTGTTCATAATATTCTCTTAGGTTCTCTCTTGCCCTGTTTGGCTTTATTTCTTCAATATGCTCATAAGCATTTTCAATGCTTTTATAGGTACTGATAATAGCCATTGCTGTCTTCTCTCCAATGCCCGGCACTCCGGGTACATTGTCAGAGCTGTCCCCCATTAATGCTTTCAAATCAATAAATTCTGTTGGAGTAACTTTATATTTTTCCTGGACTTCTTTGATGTTGTAATCCTCAATTTCCGTTCCTGTCTTCTTGGTTTTCGGAATTCGGATTTTGATATGTTCATCTGCGATTTGCAGCAAATCTCTGTCACCGGATACAATAACTGCTTCCATATTCTGTGCCTGAGCTCTCTTGGCAATGGTTCCCAAGATATCATCTGCCTCATAGCCTGCCTGTTCTATGATGGCAATGTCCATCGCCTGGAGCATTTCCTTAATTAATGGCACTTGCGTTCTAAGTTCCTCCGGCATGGGCTTTCTGGTCCCTTTGTATTCTGCATACATTTTGTGGCGAAACGTAGGTGCATGCACATCAAAAGCAACCGTCAAATATTCCGGCTGCTCTTCCTCTAATATTTTAAACAATATATTTAAAAATCCATAGATGGCATTGGTAGGAACACCCTTGGAATTGCTCAAAATCGGCAATCCGTAAAATGCCCTGTTCAAAATACTATGACCGTCCATTAACACAATTTTTTTCATCTCATAATCTCCCTTTTAAAACATCCAGATTCCTATTTGATACAACAAAACAACTGCCACCGCCACCATAGCCATGGCATCCGCCACAATCCCCAGATTACGGATGTATTTGCGTTTTTTCAGATATTTCTCTGTCTGCTGCAATAGCTTCTGCATTTCCTGTGTAATATCAATGGAGGCTCCACTCTCTAACCGCTCTAAACCGATGGTTGCCATATAGGTAATCTCCATCTCTTCATAACAAGAAGCACATTTCTTAATATGCCCTATAAATTCCCTTGTCTTCCTCTCGTTCAACGTTCCACTCAAATACGGAGTAATCAGACGTTCTGTCTCCTTGCAGGTCATGGCTGTACCTCCTTTGTCTTTTCACTGGTGTTAAGTTTATTTATAAATTAACGGACTGTTGGTTTTGCTGAAAAAGTACCTTAAATATATTCTTCATTTTACAACACCTACCAACAATTTTCAATCACCAAAACAATGTGAGCCGCATTAACTTATAAACGAAACCTTCCCATGCCATTATCTTCAATAATTATTGGCAAAATATTATTTCTAAATACATTCACGGAAAAGAATACTTCTTCCGGTTCTGCCATTTCCGTTTGAAACATTTCGGAACATCATTTTTCTTGAAAAAACAAAAAGGAAATGCCCAAAACTCAATGTTTTCAAGCATTTCCCTTAGTGGACCTGAGGGGAGTCGAACCCCTGTCCGAAAACCCTTCCATCGAAGCATCTCCCATTACAGTCATTTTACATACATTCCCTCCACCTCACGCCAAATGACAGGCTAAGGCTTCAGTAGCTTCATAAATCTTCCATAGCCGCAAAGCTTTGGCTACGAAGTGCTCCGCAAGTTTGATGCCGTATCCCCAAACAGCGGATGGTTCAGGGGCGACAAGCTGCAATTAGGCAGCTAACGCTAATTCTCTATTATCTGCGTTTATATTTAAGTTACGGTTTACTGCGTGGTCCCGCCCCACGAATGGCTTCCTCAACTTCTGAATCCCCGTCGAAACCAGTACAAGCCCTTGTACTGCTGCAGACTGTTCTTTCTGCTGGATTTTCATTATAGTTCTATTTTACCCTAATGTCAAGCATTTTTTCAAGAATATTTATCGGAAAATCTCTGGGTTTTTGTTTCATTTTATGATAAAATATCTATGTTGATAAAACACCATATGTGCGGCTGTATAAAAGCCGGCAGCAAATTAAATAGAAAGGCAGTTAAACTATGAGCGAAGAGAAAAATTTAAGTATCGGCGGTTTTGTCTTTGAAACCGAAGAGGCTGCCCAAAGGGCAAAAGACGAGCTTTCCGGGATTGATGTGGTTCGTGCCAAAATGAACATGCACAATCCCCAAACCGTATTAGAAATATACAACAAACTAATTGACAAGCGGCTCTGCAAAACCCCAGTGGGTTACAGCTATCTTCATGATATGCAGAAATATCTGAAAAGTGTCAACAGTATTTCTGATGAAGATATTCGGGACATTCCCATTGAGCCAATCCGCCGGAAAGTTGTTCAGGAATTTGAGAATATCAACAAGAGCAGAAAAGAAAAATTAGATATGGAATACCGCAAACGTTATCTGACCTCACTGTTCTTTAATCTAATTTTTTGCATTGCTGTTGTCATTATTTTGCTCTTGGCAACCACGGGAGACAGTGTTAATATAATTAACTACGAAAATAAGCTGATTGACAAATATGAATTTTGGGAAGCAGAGCTGATCGAACGTGAAAAAGCCGTGGAAGAATATGAAAAGACCTATGGCATCACTCCATAAGATTTCACATAATATACACAAATTTATCTTATATTTACCATAGATATATTTTATGATGTTGGAGTCAAAAAGCATTTTGACCCTCATTTGATACAATAATTGCTCCGTTGCCTTGCAACTCCCGCAATAAGTGAAAGGATGAACAGTAAATGGACAAATTAAAGATTCTTGTGGTGGATGATGAAAGCAGAATGCGAAAGCTGGTAAAGGATTTTTTAGTTCGAAAGAACTATGATGTATTAGAAGCTGCTGATGGTGTTGAGGCTGTGGATATCTTTTTAGAAAATAAGGAGATTGCTTTAATTATTCTGGATGTAATGATGCCCCGAATGGATGGCTGGGAAGTCTGCGAGGAAATTCGAAGTTATTCGAAAGTTCCCATTATTATGCTCACTGCCAAAGCGGATGAGCGTGACGAACTTCAGGGTTTTGAACTGGGGGTAGATGAGTATATTTCCAAACCTTTCAGTCCTAAGATTTTGGTTGCCAGAGTAGAGGCTATTCTTCGAAGGAGCGGTTCTCTTTCTGAAAATTCCATTTTAAACATTGGCGGCATTGAAATAGACAAAGCAGCCCATATTGTAACCGTGGATGGCAATAACATTGATTTGAGTTTTAAAGAATTTGAACTGCTCACCTATTTTATGGAGAATTGCGGCATTGCCCTTTCCCGGGAAAAAATTTTGAATAATGTGTGGAACTATGACTATTTCGGAGATGCCAGAACCATCGACACCCATGTAAAAAAACTGCGGAGCAAAATGGGAGAAAAAGGGGAATATATCAAAACCATCTGGGGTATGGGATACAAATTCGAAGCTGACTAATTCCTCTTGTATTTGATATCACCAAAAGCTGCCTTTCTAATTAATTGAAAGACCATTTTTTCGTAACCATTTTGTACCTTTACAGTTACGATGCAAAAATCCTATCACCGAAGGCGATAGGATTTTTGCACTGCTGAACAGTTACTTTTTTTCAAGGATTTCCTTACAGATTCTTCACCTTAAACTGCCGTTCTGCTTCTCTTCGCTGGTCTTTCTTGGCAATGTCCTGGCGCTTATCATAAAGTTTTTTCCCCTTTGCAAGTCCTATCTGAACTTTCACCAAACTTCCCTTAAAATAGACTTTCAGCGGCACAATGGTGTAGCCCTGTGTAGCCAGCTTTCCTGCCAGCTTATTGATTTCACTTTTATGCAGCAGCAGTTTTTTCACACGTAGAGGATCCTTATTAAAAATATTTCCTTTTTCATAAGGACTTACATGCATGCCATAAATAATTACTTCACCGTTTTCAATCCGCACAAAAGATTCCTTTATGCTGCATTTTCCCATACGCATGGATTTTACCTCAGTACCATGCAGTGCAATCCCTGCCTCATAAGTATCCTCAATAAAGTAATCATGAAATGCCTTTTTGTTATTTGCAATGAGAAAATCATCCTTCTTCTGCTTCGCCATCCTCTAATTCCTCCCTAGATACAAGTTTAAAATCGATCATACGCTGTATGCGGTCTGTTCCTATTACACGAACCCATACCCTCTCCCCCAGCTTATAATGTTTATTGGTGTGTTCTCCAATTAGTTCATAAGTGTTTTCCTGAAAATAATAGTAATCATCATCAAGATTGGTAATATGCACCAATCCCTCTATGGTATTGGGCAGCTCCACATACATGCCCCATGCTGTAATACCGGAGATTACCCCTTCAAAGGCTTTTCCCATAAACTGTTCCATATATTCTACTTTCTTCAGCTTCGTGGTCTCCCGCTCCGCTTCTTCGGCACGCCGCTCCAATTCACTGGACTGTTTTGCCACCTCCGGCAAAATCGCCTCATAATGGGCACGTCGTTCTTCACTCATTTTTCCTCGTAAGGTTTCCTTGATGATTCTGTGTATCTGCAAATCCGGATACCGCCGAATGGGAGAAGTGAAATGACAATAGTATTTGGCTGCAAGACCAAAATGTCCCTCACTGCCAACAGTGTATTTTGCCTGTTTCATAGAACGCAGTGTCAACCTTGCAATCAAATCTTCTTCTTCACTGCCTTCAATCTTATCTAAAAGCTTCTGCACCTCCTTTGGATGAATTTCCTCCTGCCCTAAATGAATGGAGTATCCAAAGTTATTAATAAACAATGCCAGTTTCATAAGCTTTTCCGGGTCTGGATTCTCGTGGGAACGATACACAAAAGGGATTTCCTGCCAGAAAAAGTCCTCTGCCACTGTCTCATTCGCTGCCAGCATAAAATCCTCAATAATTCTGGTTGCCACATTGCGTTCATAGGGCTTGATTTCCACCGGCTTACCCTCCTGATCCAGAATAATTTTACTTTCTGGAAAATCAAAATCAATGGAACCTCTTTTTCTTCGTCTTTTTCGAAGTAAGGCTGCCAGTTCCTCCATCAATTCAAACATAGGTACCAGTTCCTTATACTCCTGTATTTCCTGAGGGTCTTTGTCTGTGAGGATTCTTTTTACACTGGTATAGCTCATACGTCTGTCCACTCGAATCACCGATTCGCTAATCTGATGATCTACGATATTTCCCTTTTCATCAATCCACATAACACAAGATAATGTCAAGCGGTCGGAACCTGCATTTAAGGAACAGATGCCATTGGATAAAATATGGGGCAGCATAGGAATTACCCGATCCACCAAATAAACGCTGGTACCCCGCTTCAGTGCTTCCACATCCAGAGCACTGTGCTCCTGCACATAATTGGTTACATCTGCAATATGCACGCCTAAGCAGTACTTGTCTCCCTCTTTTGTGAGTGTAATGGCATCATCCAGATCCTTAGCATCCTCGCCGTCTATGGTGACTGTCTGCCACTCTCGATAATCGCTTCTTCCTGCCCGGTCTGCCTCACTAACAGCTTTGCCCACACGCTCTGCCTGCTTCATGACCTTTTCGGAAAATTCGTGGGGAATATCGTATGCCTTTACAATGGACATAATATCTGTTCCCGGATCATTTACATGACCGATAATTTCCACCACTTTTCCCTCAGGATTTCTTCTTTTATCGCCATAATCAGTGATCTTCACCACTACCTTATGCCCATCCACGGCACCTTTACTTTCCTTTAAAGGAATAAAAATATCCTGACTGAATTTTAAATTATCCGGACACACAAACCCAAAGTTCTTGCTCTGTTCATAGGTACCTACAATTTCTTCCGTTCCTCTTGCCAAAATTTTAACAATCTTGCCTTCGCGCCGTTTTCCCTGACCGTTTCCTGAAAGCAATTCCACCTCCACGGTATCCTGATGAAAGGCTCCATGGACTTCTGCCTCGGAAATAAAAATATCCTCTTCTGAATCCTCCAGTTCTACAAACCCGAAGCCTTTGGCATGGGATACAAACGTTCCTGTCAGCACCTTTTTTACCGCTTTGCTGTATTTCCCCCGCTTGGATACCTCAACTTTTCCTTCTGATATCAAGGCATCCAGAACTTCCTGCAGTTCACTCCTCTGCTCCCTTGGAATTTGCAAGACAATTGCAATTTCCTTGATTTTCATAGGCACATACATACTGCTGCACATCAAATCATAGATTACTTTCTTTCTTTTTGCTAATGTTGACTTCTCCATTATTTCTCCTTATCATTTCATAAAATTCTTTTCAAACCAAATTCCCCCCTGCTTACCTGCAAAAGAAAAAGCACCCCCTACAAGAGTGCTTATCAATACATTGCCTGATTAAAACTTGCTAATATTCAATACAGCTGCTAATACAATGAATAAAATGCCCAAATACTTGGTGATCTTCACAAGCATACCATCCATGGAACGTCCCTTGTTTTTACCCCAGTATGTATCGGCAGCACCACTGATTGCACCTAAACCTGCTGATTTACCTTCTTGTAGTAATACGATTATTGTTATAGCGACACAAATTAATATAAAAATAATTGTTAAGATTGTTCTAAGCATCATTTTCACCTCCAAAAACTTGACTCTTTCTAGTCAAACATATATATCTTAGCATATGAGACAAGCTTTTTCAAGATGTTTTTTCATTTTTATCTGTTTTGTGCTTTATGTACCTTATTTATGCATATAAAAATGTTTCTTTCTAAAAGCCTCTCAGTTTATCCTCTGAATCATCTGTGGTTTTCTGAATCTTACGAATTACCACATAGTAACCGTTTCCTGAATCTGTCTCCACAAATACTCTTTCGTTCTGCTTTCTGCCCAGCAATGACTTACCCATAGGAGATTCGATGCTGATATAACCTCCCAGCGAATTGCCCCTCACAGAAGTTACCAGTTTGTAGGTTTCCTCCATATCATCTTCCTCAAAGTAAACAGTGACGGTATTGTTCAGTCCCACCTCATCCTCCTTGGAGCTGTCATCAATAATCTGTGCTGTTTTCAGCATCCTCTCCAGATAGCGTATGCGGCTTTCGTTGCGATTTTTATCCTTTTTGGCAGCATGATATTCAAAATTCTCACTTAAATCTCCATGGGCTCTGGCTTCCTTTACTGCTTCCAAAGCTTCTTTACGCACCACTAATTTTCTGTATTCGATTTCTTCCTCTATTTTTTTTACATCACTTTTTGTTAATTTCTCACTCATAGCTGTCCCCCTTATTTTTATGATACCCATTTTATAGCTTTGTTATCCGCTTGTCAAGCCATCTGCTTCGCAGATGAGGCTTTTGCTGGCTTCCACTGTATTTTGGTACGGTCTAAACTGTTACAAAATTTCCCATTATCAAAATATTACAAAAACAAAACTCCCCATTGCCCAAAATGTCTTGGTATGCTATACTTGCTTTAATTTCAACAAATATGGAGGTTTATATGGTAGATAGTATATTATTTGACTTAGACGGAACTCTCTGGGATTCCACCGATATTGTGGCGGAGGCTTGGAATCGGGTATTGGCAAAGGAAGCAAAGGTGGATATGCACTTAACCGGGGATGATTTGAAAAAATTATTTGGACATCCTCTGCCGGTGATTGCCAGCATGTTATTCACGGAACTGCCGAAAGAAGAACAACTTGAGCTTATGGACAGATGCTGTGCAGAAGAGCATATTGCCTTAGAGCAGACTTGCGGTAAGCTTTTCCCTCATTTAGAAGAAACCCTGAAAGTTTTATCGAAGGATTACAAACTTTGTATTGTCAGCAACTGTGAGGATGGGTACATTGAAACCTTCCTAAAAGGCAGCAGACTGTCTGCCTATTTTACAGATTTTGAGTGTCCGGGAAGCAGTGGACTGTTAAAAGGCGATAATAATAAATTGATTGTGAAACGGAACGGCTTAAAATCCCCTGTCTATCTCGGTGATACCCAAGGGGATGCAGATGCCGCTGCCTATGCCGAGATTCCTTTTATCTTTGCCAAATACGGCTTTGGCTCCGTAAAAGAGTACAAGTATTCCATAACACAATTTTCCGACCTGCCTAACCTGCTAAAAAGTTTATAACCGCATAAGAAAAGGGTGGTCAATGCCACCCTTTTCTTACATATCAAAATCACCATTGTCTTTATTTTTCTGTTTTTCTTTTGCCTGTTCAATTTTCTTTCTTCTCTTTTCCCGTACACTTGCGGTACCAAGCATTGAAGCATCAATGGAAAGCTTTGACAAAAGTTTCTCCATATCTTCATCCACCTGTTTATTATCTACAATTTCTTCTTCATCAAAGAAATATTCAGAATCCTCTTCTTCCTTTTTCTCTCCGGTTTCCGTTCCCTGCATATTTAACCTATTCGCAAGATTGGAAGTCCATTTTTCCTTCTGTTCCTGCTGCTCCATTTGTTTTCTGCGGATTTCTTCAATGGTTTGAATCGTCTCATCTCCCAGTTTTCTCCGGTAGAGAATAGATACCATAGCACTACTGCATATTGCCATAATACACCCGAACTGCAGCTGCACTGTACTCTCTGCCATAAACATTGCACCAAAAATCACAATTAAAATGCCTATCACAATAATGAAATTAATATAGCCTTTGTGATTGTGCTGTAATAATTCTACGGCTAAAATACCTGTTCCCAACAAAACAAGCAGATAATAAGCATCCTCAAAAAAGATAAATTTGCTTTCACCCATATCGGCACGGCCTGACAAGTCGAAACCACCGCCAAAGATATACTGTGCCTTTTTCAATATCAAATTGAAAGATTCTATCTTATTATCCATAAAGCGCTGAATACCTGCACTCATAGCCATCAACTGGGCATCCTTTGGATTCTTGCCCTCCTGATAATTACTCATAAGGTACTCATAATCCGCATCATTTTCATTTCCGTTGCTGTCCAAGTTAAAACCAGACAACACCTCATATCCATTGATACCTGTAATTTTGCCTGCGTCTATGCCAAGACTGGCTGCCATAACAGCATTTACCACTATAATGGTAATGACAGCCACCACTACACTCACTGCCAAAGCCGGCAGACGTTTCATAAAGTTCTCGCTAAAGCTCCATTCTCTTCCCTCGTTGCCTTTGATAAACAGAGATGCCACAAACACCACAAATAATATGTACATAGAAGTCTGCATATAAGACAGTACTCCCAAACACAAACCACAGAGTGGTGAAAATACCCACCAATATTTGGTTTTCCGAAACAATATGAAGAAATAGATCACAGCTAAAAACAACAGAGTACACACATATCTCTCACTATGATAGCTGACACCATAAATATGAGAGGGCCAAAATGCACTGATCGCTAATGCCACCAGTCCGCCGCTTCGCCCATACATAGTGCGTACAATGAAATAAATCAGCAGGATAGAAACCAAGGATGCCACAATATTCAAAATTTCACAGCCACTTATATTTCCCACCGAAAAAACTCCAAAAAAGCCTTCTAAACTGTCATAAAGCTTTTCTGCCGGAAACAGTACATCCAAGTGTTCATATTCCTTGACAGAATTTACAGATTCCAGTTTACTTGCTGCCACAATTCTTGCAATCAGCCCTGCCAGAAGCAGTGCCCCGCAGCTTACCAGTTCGGTAATCATCATCTTCTTTTTGATACAATACAAGATTACAAATACTTTTTCTTCTGCCACATAAGCAATCAGTTTGCTTGCCAAAAGTGCAATTAAAAGCAGGCACAGCAGCAGTACTCCCATGTATACAAATTCACTTTCACTTACAGTTCCAAAATTTGCCACACCATTTATCAGCAAAAACATGCTAATCAGTGCAAAAATAATTACAATTCCCTTCTTACCCATACAATCTCCATCCTTTTCTTTATATCTTCAGCTTCAACTGGGCTTCCTGCTCTGCTTCCACCTTAAACTCATTCATTTTATCCTGAGAAAGGGTAGGCAATTCCTCTATGGACTGCACCCCAAAGCATCGCAGAAACTCCTCTGTGGTTCCAAACAACAACGGCCGTCCTGGTGCATCCTTTCTTCCCAGTTCACACACCAGATTGTATTCCACCAGCTTATTCACTGCATGATCTGACTTAACCCCTCGAATTTTCTCAATTTCTATTTTTGTTATGGGCTGCTTATATGCAATGATAGATAATGTTTCCAATAATACATCTGTCAATACCTGCTTTTTGGGTTGTGCTGCCAACAGGATTAAATATTCATACATCTCTTTTTTAGTACACATTTGAAACGAATTTTCAAGTTCAATAATTTGTATTCCTCTGTCTTCTTGAGTATACTTATCCATTAGGTTATGTATAATACGTCTTGTGGTTTCCTCGTCATGTCCTATGGTTGCTGCCAGTCTGCTGAGTTCCACAGAATCACCCATGGTAAAAAGCAACGCTTCTATAATCCCTTCATATTTCTTAATTTTCATTTACTTTTTCCTCGTCCAACACTGTAATATAAATCTCTCCAAAGGTTTCCTCCTGCACAATGGAAATTTTTCCTGCCTTCATCATTTCCAATACAACCATAAAGGTTACCACAATCTCCATTTTTGTGGATTGTCGATCCAACAATTCCCAAAAGGTGAATTTCCTGTGATTCAGCAAATACTCCTCCATGTCAATCATTTTGTCCTCAATGCTGATATCTTCCTTTTCAATGTTGCCATACCGGCTTCGGATAGGATCGATTCTGTCTTCCTGTCGTTTCATTACTGTCTTAAACACCGAAGTCAATTTGCGCAAGGTAACATCCGAAAGCAACTCATTAATATCTATTGGAGCCACATAGTGCAGTACTTCCTCCGGAATGGTAGGATTCTTATACAAAGATCTGCCGGCATCCTGCTGTCTGTCCTTCAATTCCTCTGCCATGAATTTAAACATTTTGTATTGAAGGAGCTGTTCCACCAATTCTGCACGAGGGTCAATCTCTTCGCCTTCCTCATTTACTTCCTTTGGAAGAAGCATTTTGCATTTGATATTAATAAGGGTAGCAGCCATCACCAGAAATTCACTGACAATATTCAAATCCTGACGTTCCATCTCATGGATATATGTTAAATACTGCTCTGTAATCTCCACAATGGGGATATCATAGATATTCACCTTATTCTTGTCTATCAAATGCAACAGCAGGTCAAGGGGACCTTCAAATGCCTGCAGCTTAATTGTAATTCCCATATTGTATTATTCCCTTTCTTTTCTTAGGAATGAAACCGGAGTACCACCAGTTCTGCCGGATTAAACAGCCTGACAGGGATGGTATGCACCCCTAAACCTCTGCTGATTATCATTTCCTTTCCAAATTCCTGCTTTCTTCCTCCGTCATATTTTGGAAAAAGACTCACACTGGGGGAGAGCACACCGCCAACAAACGGAAGCCTTACCACACCGCCATGCACATGACCGGACAGCGTTATATCTGCTCCCCAGGCTGCATATGCCTCAAAGTATTCCGGATTGTGTGCCAGCAATATGGTATAAACAGCTTTTTTCTCTCCCAAAAGCTGTACCACTCGTTCCTTTCGCAGCTTCTCATGAGAAAAACGTTTATAAAACTCCTGTTCTATTTCCAGACCTACAATTTCCATGGGAAAATTTTCCAAGAAAACACTTCTGCTCTCATTGTGCAGATAAACCAGTTTTCCATCCTGAATGCCCTCCATATACTGTTCATACATGCTTCCATATTTTTCAGGATATATTCTCATACGCTGTTCATGATTTCCACTGGAATAATATATTTGATGCTCTCTGGAAAGTTTTTGTATAAAATCTATGGCATTCTCTAAGGAAACATTTTCTCTGGCGATGGGAATATCACCTCCCACCAGCACAAAATCCGGTTTCTGTTCCCTAATGGCAGCCAACAGTTTTTCATTCCCACTTCCATACTGGTGATTATGCAAATCAGATACAAATACAATATTATGCGGCTCTTTTAGCTGTGCTTCTGGTATGGAAATCTCATAAACCTTTGTTACAAACCCCTTGCTTTCCCGACAAATTTCCGCCATCACTGCCATCACACCCAATATGAGCACTATAATTATAATAATTGTCCAATTCATGCTTTCTCCTTTTCTGTGTGCACATATTTTTTATTATACAAAAGTCCCTGACATTCCTCAAGAGTTTCTTCCTCTTTTGTGTAATTCCGTCAAAAATCCGTTGTCATTGTACATATTTTATGTACAATATTATACCCTCTTTTCCAGAAATCTGCAAGATACTTTCCCTTGCTATCTCATATTTCAAAAAAGATGCTCATATAATAAAGAAAGCTTTTCAATAGGTATCGCTTATGTTAAAACGTATCACTACTTTTACCCTGACTTTCTGCCTATGCTCCTGCCTTCTCTTTGCAAATGCAAGTACCATTCTTGCCACGGAAGAAACAACAACTCCATCACAAAATACCGATTCTCCAAATTTAAGTGCTGCCAGTGCCATTTTAATGGAAGCCTCCACCGGAACCATTATTTATGAGAAAGAATCTGCCACTGTGCTTCCCCCTGCCAGCATTACTAAAATCATGACTCTTCTGCTCATCTTTGATGCCTTAGATGCCGGACAGATTCATCTGGAGGATAACGTAATGGTATCAGAATATGCCGCCTCTATGGGTGGTTCACAGGTCTTTTTAGAGGCCGGAGAAGTTCAGACCGTAGATACTATGATAAAATGCATTGCCGTATCCAGTGCGAATGATGCCTGTGTTGCCATGAGCGAGTACATAAGCGGCAGTGAGGAAGTCTTTGTGACAAAGATGAATGAACGTGCCAAGGGACTTGGGATGAATGATACCCACTTTGTAAATTGCAATGGATTGGATGTGGATGGTCATGTGACCACTGCAAAAGATGTTGCATTAATGTCGCGGGAATTGATTACTAAGTATCCTGAAATTCAAAATTATACTACTATCTGGATGGATACAATTATACACAGCACTCGCAGAGGAGACAGTGAATTTGGGTTATCCAGTACCAATAAACTATTGAAAATGTATGAATATGCCACCGGCTTAAAAACCGGTTCCACCTCCAAAGCAAAATACTGTTTATCCGCCACCGCCCACAAGGATGGCATTGATCTGATCGCAGTCATCATGGCTGCTCCCGATCACAAAATACGATTCAGTGAGGCACTGACCCTGTTAAACTATGGCTATGGCAAATGCCGCCTGTATCGGGATGACAATCAGGATACCTTACCGCCTGTTCCCGTAACTTTTGGTGTGACAGACACCGTAGGCTGCCAATATGCTTCTGATTTTTCTTATCTGGATACAAAAGGCATAGATCTTTCCAAAATAAGCAAAAGCATCATTCTCAAAGACATCCACGAAGCTCCTATCACTGCCGGTGATGTGGCAGGAAAGGCTGTGTATTCTTTGGGAGGTGTTGATATCGGCAGTGTAAATATTCTATATACAGATTCGGTGAAAAAACAGGAATTTTCTGACTGTCTGCACAAAATGTTTCTTCACTATGCTTTGTAGGCAATTTCATGCAACTTACGGAGCAGATATCTTCTACAACAGCGAACCACATGGCGGCTGCCATGTGGTTCGCTGTTGTTTCGCATTTTTGTATATAAGCTACAATATTTCCAGATTTTGTAAAAATTTAATTAAGACTGCTTTTCCTGCAGCTTCACTCTCTTAATCCCCGGTGTTTCTTCCATGTCTTTTGCACCCCAGATGGCACGTACAAAGGCAATCACATAGTAGATGCCTAATAGAGCTATAAGCATTCTTCCGGTTCCTACGGAAATTCTATTGGTAAATGATATCACTGCTTTATGTAAAAAACCAAACATAACTATGGTATATAAGCCCCATGCCAAGGTACTTTCTAAACAAAGAATCCCCTTATAATTCAACGGCTTATCGCTGTAATCCCACCAGACAAATCCTATATAGCGAATCATCAGCTTTGCCACTACAAATTCCACACAGGTAGCCAGAATCGCCCCAATGATATAAAGCAGCACATAATGCCCTTCCAAAGGTCTTAAGGCAAAATATACAAACAGTGCACCAAATCCATAAATTGGGCAAATTGGTCCTCTGATAATTCCTCTGTTGGTAATCTTACGAAAACAAATTGACATATAAATAGACTCTACCAGCCATCCCAGAATACTGTATACCCAGAACCAGCATACAATATGATAAATATCTATTCCAAACAGCTCATATGTCCAAAACATAGTATCCCTCCATCCTTTCTCTTCCTTATGCATTATACTTTATAAATTTTTTGTTGACAAGTACAAATATTAAATTTATGTATTCTTAAACTTTCCTTAAGTTTTTTCCATATATTTCTTAAAATTGTGTACTTCCCCTAAGCCAATAAGGTGCAAATCAACTCTGGCAGTTACAATTTTGCGGTACGGTTTCTGCCATAAATTTATTCAAAAAAATTTCCCGGAACTACTCCGGGAAATTTCATAGCACTAATTATATTTACGCTTTCTAGCTGCTTCAGACTTTTTCTTACGTTTTACGCTTGGTTTCTCGTAATGTTCTCTTTTACGAATCTCCTGCTGGATTCCAGCTTTTGCACAATTTCTTTTAAATCTGCGTAAAGCGCTATCTAAAGTCTCGTTATCTTTTACGATTACATTTGACATAGTATCACACCTAACCTCCCTCCAGTTGCGTATTGTGCTAAATACAACTGTTTGGGTATTTTTTTTGCACTATTAATGATTATATCACATTCTTAGTTTTCGTCAAGTACTTTTTCCAAGAATATATAAATTTTTCCAAATTTATTTTATCTGTTCTGCCAGAACTTCCTCTACCTTGGCAATGGCATCCGAAATTCCTGCCGGATTTTTGCCTCCTGCCTGTGCCATATTTGGGCGACCGCCCCCACCGCCCCCAACCAAGGCAGCAATTTCTTTGATAAGATTTCCGGCATGTGCTCCCTTGGACACAGCTTCTTCTGTTGCCATGGAAATTAGATTCGCCTTGCCATCTTTCCCAGAGAATAATACAATCACACCCTGGCCTAATTTTGCCTTTAATTCATCCCCCAAGTCACGCAGTTGGTTCATATCCACGTTGTCTACCTGAGCTGCAAGGACTTTTACTCCTTTTACTTCCTTGACCTGCTCCATGACATTTCCCAGTGCATCCTTGGCAGCCTTACTCTTTAAGGATTCATTTTCGCTCTGCAATATCTTCAATTCTGCCATCATGTGAGATAATTTTTCTGTTAAATCTTCGGGCACCGTCTTTACAATCTTGGCTGCCTCTTTCATCCTATCTTCCAACTGTCTATAATATGCCAGTACTCCCGTTCCGGTTAAGGCTTCAATTCTTCTTACATTGGCTGCAATGCCGGTTTCCGACAAGATTTTAAAGAGACTGATGCTGCTGGTATTTGCCACATGAGTTCCACCACACAACTCTTTAGAAAAATCTCCCATTGATACCACTCTGACCGTATCACCATATTTTTCACCAAATAATGCCATTGCCCCGCTCTTCTTGGCAGATTCTATATCCATCACATCCGTAACTACCGGAATAGCCTCCATAATCTTCTCATTGACTAAGTGTTCCACTTTTACCAATTCTTCTTGGGTCATGGCTGAAAAGTGGGCGAAGTCAAAGCGGAGTCTGTCCGGTGTTACCAGAGAACCTTTCTGTTCCACATGAGAACCTAACACTTCTTTCAGTGCCTTCTGCAGCAGATGGGTGGCAGAATGGTTTTTACAGGTATTTTCTCTGCCTTTCTTATTTACCTTTAAAGTCACTGTATCCCCAGTCTTAAGCATTCCCCGCACCACTTTGCCTACATGACCAATTTTGCCTCCGGCAGCTTTGATGGTATCATAAACTTCAAATTCTCCATCCTGAGTAACAATAACACCGGTATCTCCCTGCTGTCCGCCCATGGTGGCATAGAATGGTGTCTCCTCCACAAAGACAGTACCCTCTTCGCCATCCACAATGGCTTCTGTAATTTCCTTGACAGTAGTTAAAACAGTGATCTTAGAACTGTTCTCTAAGTGTTCATAACCATTGAAAGTACTGGTAAGCTTTGCATCAATCTGGTCATATACCGTGGCATCGGCACCCATGTAATTGGTGGTCTTTCTGGCATTTCTAGCCTGTTCTCTCTGCTCCTTCATCTTTGCCTCAAAGCCTGCTTCATCCATCGTAAAGCCTTTTTCTTCTAAAATTTCCATGGTTAAATCCATAGGAAAACCATATGTGTCATAAAGCTTAAAGGCAGCCGCACCATCCAATACCTTTTTGCCCTGTTTTTTCAAATCCTCTGCCATCTCTCCGAGAATCTTCAACCCCTGATCAATGGTCTTATCAAACTGATCCTCTTCCTGTGTAAGTACCTTAAAGATAAAATTCTTCTTCTCGTCTAATTCCGGATAGCCGTCCTTGGAACCGTTGATAACCGTTTCTGAAAGCTTTGCCAAGAACTTATCTTGAATTCCCAGTAATCTGCCATGTCTGGCTGCCCGGCGAATCAGGCGGCGAAGCACATAGCCTCTGCCCTCATTGGTGGGCATAATTCCATCAGAAATCATAAAGGTGGCGGAACGGATATGATCCGTAATCAGACGGATACTTACATCCTTGTCTGCATCCGTCTGGTATTCTGCTCCTGCAAATTCGCAAACCTTGTTACGCAATTCCTGCAAAGTATCCACATCAAAGATAGAATCCACATCCTGCACTACCACTGCCAAACGCTCTAAGCCCATTCCTGTGTCAATATTCTTCTGTACCAGTTCGGTGTAATTGCCCTTTCCATCATTTTCAAACTGGGTAAATACATTATTCCAGATTTCCATGAAACGATCACAATCGCATCCCACCTTACAGTCCGGTTTTCCGCAGCCATACTTGATTCCCCGGTCATAATAGATTTCAGAACATGGACCACAAGGACCTGCCCCATGCTCCCAGAAGTTATCCTCTTTGCCAAGTCTTGTAATCCTCTCCGCCGGAACACCAATCATCTTGTTCCACAATTCAAATGCTTCATCATCATCTTGGTATACAGATGGATACAATCTTTCCGCATCCAATCCAATCACCTCTGTGAGAAATTCCCAAGACCATGTAATGGCTTCTTTCTTAAAATAATCTCC
Source organism: uncultured Lachnospiraceae bacterium (assembly GCA_947174015.1). Lineage (GTDB taxonomy): Bacteria > Bacillota > Clostridia > Lachnospirales > Lachnospiraceae > RUG11237. The sequence goes on from CAMWHJ010000019.1 coordinate 22,720, forward strand.
AAAGGAAAAATTACCAAGCATCTCAAAAAAAGTACCATGTCTCGCAGTCTTGCCTACATTTTCAATATCACCGGTACGAATGCATTTCTGACAGGTGGTAACTCGCTTTTTCGGCGGAATCTCCTGTCCTGTAAAATAGGGCTTTAACGGAGCCATGCCCGAATTGATTAGCAATAAACTATTATCATTATGTGGGATGAGGGAAAAACTCTTCATCACAAGATGATCCTTGCTTTCAAAAAAGTCAAGATACATTTTTCGCAGCTCATTTACACCATATTTTTTCACTGTTGCTTCCTCCGTCTGTTATTCTTTCTTCTGCTCCAATGTTTCCACTGGCATTTTCTTATTCTTAGCATCTCTTAGTTTCTTTCCAATCATCACCGCTGCAAACGCAAGTATCATGGACCCTAAAAAAATCAGAACATATGTGATTAATGTTGATAAAAATGTCATCTTCCTGCACCTACCCTTCTTTTATCTGATAATAACCTTTTTTCCCTTTTTTTATCAATAACGCCCCATCCTCATTAAAATCATGATGGGTGAATACCTTAGAAAAATCGGTTACCTTTTCTCCATTTACCAGCACACCACCCTGCTGCACCAGACGTCTGGCTTCGGAACGGTTTTTGGCAAGCTTGGTATCCACCAGAAGTGTCAAAACATCCTTTCCCGCCGCTAATTCAGCATTACTGTAAAGTAAAGTCGGCACCTCACTGCTGACACCTCCATTGGCAAACAATGCACGGGCTGCCTCCTGAGCCTTTGATGCCTCTTCTTCGCCATGGACAATTTTTGTAATCTCATAGGCAAGGACTTCTTTCGCCTGATTGATTTCTGCATCCTGTAATGCACTTAAGCGTTTTACTTCCTCCATAGGCAGGAATGTAAGAAGCTTTAAGCACTTTTCCACATCCGCATCATCCACATTTCTCCAATACTGATAAAAATCATAGGGAGAAGTTTTCTCCGAGTCAAGCCATAAAGCACCGCCTACGGTTTTTCCCATCTTCTGTCCCTGACTGTTGGTGAGCAGCGTACATGTCATGGCATAGGCTTCCCTCTGTGCCTTTCTGCGAACCAACTCCACACCTGCAATCATGTTAGACCACTGGTCGTCACCACCCAATTCCATTTTACATCCATACTTCTGATTTAAGGTGTAAAAATCAAAGCCCTGCATCAACATATAGTTAAATTCCAAGAAAGATAACCCTTTTTCCATTCTCTGTTTAAAGCATTCTGCCGTCAGCATACGATTTACTGTGAAATGGACACCCACCTCTCGCAAAAACTCTACATAATTCTGCTCCAACAGCCAGTCTGCATTATTTACCAGCAAAGCTTTTCCATCGCTAAAGTCGATAAAGCGTTCCATCTGCTTCTTAATACAGTCCACATTGTGCTGTATCTGTTCTTTGGTAAGCATTTTTCTCATATCCGTCTTGCCGCTGGGATCGCCTACCATGGCAGTTCCACCACCGATTAAGGCGATTGGTCTGTGTCCTGCCTGCTGCATATAACGCATAAACATCATAGCTATAAAGTGTCCCACATGCAGACTATCCGCAGTGGGGTCAAAGCCTATATAAAAAGTAATCTTTTCTTTTTCCAATAATTCTTTGATTTCTTTTTCATGAGTCATCTGCTTGATGTAACCTCGTTCTACAAGAATATCATATACATTCTGAGACATTCTTTTTCCTCCTAGCCAAAATTTCCTAATCTTCATCTTATCATATGCAACTATTGATTTCAAGAGGTGTCTGTGCTTTTCTTTTCGGAAATATTGCTGTTGGGTACTGTATCCATTGACCATTTCGCCTCACTTTTTCCAAAACAATAGAAAGCACGCTCTGCGAACTTTCTATTGTCATGAATAAAAAAACTGTCTGAGTTTAAGAAAAGTTGTAACTATTCCGTACCGGACTGTGCATTCACGAAACGGTTACAATCATTTTCACATCAGACAGTTTCTATATACAGCAACTATTTTCTATATAAACAACTCTTTCCTCAAGACTGTGTATGCAGCAAACCGTTACACCATTTTTAATTGTCCGACAGCATGACATATTCCTGCTGTCCATATAAAACCAAGCACTACGCCATTGCCTTTTTAATGGCAGCCATTAACTCTTCATATGTTTCGAAGGCTGGCAACTCTGGATTATCTGCCTTTATCTTATCTGTGCTCTTAAATAAAAAGCCTGCTTTTCCCGCCTTAATCATTGCCAAATCATTATAACTGTCTCCTCCGGCAATAATGTCATACCCGATGGACTGCAATGCCTTCACAGTGGTCAGCTTAGAATTCTCAATACGCATCTTAAATCCTGTAATTTCACCGTTCTCTGCCACTTCTAAAGAATTGCAGAAGATGGTAGGCCAGCCCAGCTTCTCCATCAGCGGACTTGCAAACTGGGTGAAAGTATCGCTGAGGATGATCACCTGAGTGATAGAACGAAGTTCATCTAAAAATTCCTTTGCTCCCGGCAGCGGATCAATACCACGAATCGTCTCTTGAATTTCCTTTAAGCCTAAATTGTGCTCTTTCAAGATATCAATACGATACTTCATGAGTTTATCGTAGTCCGGTTCATCACGAGTGGTTTTCTTAAGTTCCGGAATATTTGTCGCCTCTGCAAAAGCAATCCAAATCTCCGGTACCAATACACCCTCTAAATCTAAACATGTTATGTACATCTCTTTTCCTCCATCTGATTTTTCATAGATAATCTATTGCATTATATCACTCTTTTTTGCCGGATACAACTGTTTTTATTTTATCAAAACATATCCTTTCACATCCTTACTCTGGATTCGTTTGTTCTGGCACCATTGTGGATAAATCATCCATCCAATCTGCGATTTCTTTTGCTCTCATGTCATTATTGATATATCTGCTATTCCCTGCTCCAGATAATATAACCGTATCCAGATTTCCCTCATCATCATAAAAATATCCACGCCAAAAATGCTGACCAAGACAAACATCTTCTTGGGACTCTTCTATCACAACCTCATTTTTTCCCTCTACGGCAATTTGTTTTAAAATATCATATTTTTGCTGTAATTGTTCCATGTCAATGGTTTCTGTCTTTTCACAATATGGAGCATTTATGAAAGTTTCATATAATGACATTTTTTCTTCTGCTTTACAAAAATAAGTCTCACTATCACCATGATATATATTGCCATATCGATCAATAAACATAAATTTATGTAAATTCGGTGTGGTCTCATACCACCAAAAGGTATATTCAAATACAATTTCCGGCATTGATTCCTTCTTGTCCTCCGTTTCCAAAACCTTGCTTTCCTGCTGGTTTTCATCTTCGAATTTGGATGCTTTCTGACCACAGCCTGTTATGAATAAAATACTTGCCAAACAAATGGCATTATAAAAAATTTTTTTCCCCATTCTTTTCCTCCTCCATTCATCTGCCATTTCACAATATGGCATCTTTTTTCCGCTTTTAAGTAGGTGTATCCACATCATCCCACTCAGCATCCATAAAACGAATCATCCAATTCAATGTCATATGACGTTCATGTATGATTCCTTCCTCCCAGCCTGCCGGTGGTTTCATGCCGTAAATTCTTGCATCTACTGCTGCCCAGTCCATACGATAGCTCAAATCTGCCATATCTAAAATTTCTTTGACAGAACGCATGGTGGTCTTTTGCACCAGCTCTTCTATGGAAGTATATTCACGCAGAATACGCACGCAGGCACCTACATCACAAATCTCTGTGGGTTCCTTCCATTCCATAAGTCCCAAAATCCATTCCAAACAAAATAAATTTTCATAATGCCAAGAATAATTAATACGGGTGGATTCCTGAGAATTATCATCCATAAAATACTTTAGTTCTTCCGGTGTCATAACCTCTGTGGCATCATCAATCTGAAAATCTTTCAAAACATCCTTCACAAAATCTCTTGCCTCCGGCACTGTCATCTGATCCTGTGGATTCAGTAATACTTCTGAATATAAGGAAATCGCCAGCGTTCCAACGATACGTTCTGCAACCTCCTGATGACTTCTAAGTTGTACTTTTTCGTCATCTTCATTTAAAGGAAGCTCACAGGTGTATATATCCCTGTCAAAGAGTGCTTTCATGTTTTTGTTTCTTCGTTCTATCTGTCCTTTCGTACAGTTTTGAAAAATTTCCGGTGACTCCACATAAGTAAATGGAAAGAAACGTTCTACTTCGCTTCTTCCATCCCTGTGAAGAATCAGCTTGCCGTTTTCATCCAGAATTGCCATACCATCATCCAATACCAGAATGCCATCCATTCTTTTGAGACTTTCCAGCAAGACAGGTACTACCGTTCGAAAATCTTCTTTTTGTGCATTCTCTCTTTTGGAAGTCAATTCAATGATGATAAATGCATGACATTGCCCAATATAATGAATTAAATTTTGTTTCACCGCCAGATTCTCGTTTTCTGCCAATGCAAAGAAACGCCTCATGCCTTCTTTCTGATTCTGAATATTCTGCTTCCATTCCTCATTCATACTTTCTAGGAAAACATGAATTTCTAAAATCGTTTCCTGATTCTCTAAGTGAAGCATATTGCCGCCTGACGGATGCTGTATTTCAAAGCTGTCTGCAAAAGCTGACATAATCGTCTCCATGTCCGTTTCTCTGCTAAACATCATAAAGGTCTGCTCTGATGGTTCCTGCTGTTGTGGTTTTTCTTTTTTGTTTCTGTTTAATAATCCCATAATAGTCTCTTCTCCTTTTTCTTAAACTACCCTGTTTCAAGCTATACAAAGTCTTTTTAGCATCTTCTTGATCCAATCCTGCCCCAATCCTTCCGACTGCTTTTTGCAGCCACGGATGTTTCTCCATCCACTTCCATCAAATTTCTCCTCTCACAATTCTCTCATTTACATACATCTGAAATTCATTGATGTGTTTATAATCAGGCTCGTCCGGCAATGATGTATTTTTCTTTGCATACTCAAATCGTTTTTCATATTCGTTCAACAAATCATAAAAGGCTGCTGCCGGCTGTCTGTGTTCATCTAAATAGGCTCCATTTCGGATACTCATAAGCAAATCATGTTCTTCTTCACGATAGGTAATAATTTCTTCTTTCTCAAGAATGTCAATACACATCATATATAAGCGAATCAGATGAGCCATGTGTTTTCCCAGCTTATCATGGCTGATTGCCTTTTCATTCCTCTTTCCGATTTTATTATAACTGCTGACAATGGTTTTCATCTCATTCCACATCCCCGCCCAGTCACGCAACGGATAATGTTGCAACGCAACATCCATGAAAATTTCCGTATCATATCCTTCTTGAACTGCCTTATCAATATACAGCTTTACTTCACTGTCATGATAAGGAAAGTATCTATTTTTAAATTCATATTCCGCATTGTGAATGGATTTTAAAATATATGCTTCGTGCTGTGCCTGTTCCATAAGACGAGCTGCTTTATTTTCCATACGTCTGAGCTGACTTCCGGCATATCCTCCAAAACTATGAATGCAGATTTTAGATAAAAACATCTTCCTGTGATTCAAAAGTTCTTTTCCAATATCAGATAAGTACAGATAATGTTCCGGCTTGCATCCCAGAATTTCAATAGTATTTGGATTATTTGTGGTAAGTAGCTGAATCATCTTCCGAAAAGAATAAATCGTTGTATCTGTATTTACCTCCGCCTCCTGCTGAAAGTCTGTTCCCAGCAAGACTTCCTCCTTGGAGTTTAATGCAATCCCTCTAATGTCCAAGTCGGAACCCTCTTTCTCCATTCCATATGCATGGCTTCCACCTAGTGTTAGCAGGATAATATGACTCAAGTTTTTATTATTTCGCAGAAAATTATACTCATCCGTTCCCAACTTTTCTTTTATCTGCTCTACTGTCATATTTTTACTCACATCCATGTATAATATAGTATTTTACATCAAAAAATAGGTTATGTATAGTATACTGTTTTGCAACTTTATTTCTTATCCTGTTGACAATATTCTCTTTTAATTGTAAACTCTATTTTGTATCTTAGGTTTACAATTATAGGAGGATTTTACAATGATTACTTTAGCAGATGAAATTATCAACGGTCACCGTCTGAAAAGAACGGATGATTTGACATTTTTATTAAAGGCAGATTTAGGACAATTATGCCAAGGTGCCAACAACATCCGCAAAGCTTTATGCGGCAATTATGTGGATTTATGCAGCATCATCAACGGTCGTGCCGGACGGTGCAGTGAAAACTGCAAATTTTGTGCCCAGTCATCACATTACCAAACCACTTGCAGCGAATATGGCTTTCTGGATAAAGATAGTATTCTCAACGATTGTGAACATGTTTCCAGTCAGGGTGTCAATCGTTATTCCATTGTAACAGCCGGACGTACTCTTGAGGGGGAGGACTTAGAGAAAGCGGTGGAGGCATATCAGGCTATGCATGAAGCATACCCAGACATGATATTGTGTGCTTCCCACGGACTAATGAAAAGTGAGGATTTGAAACGCTTACATAACGCAGGCGTCACCATGTATCACGCCAACATTGAAACTTCCCAGAATTTCTTTCCTAATATCTGTACCACACATAAATTTGAAGACAAATTAATGGAAATCCAGTTGGCAAAAGAAGCTGGCTTGGAAATTTGCTGTGGCGGTATTCTTGGTTTGGGAGAATCTTGGGAAGATCGTCTGGATATGGCTGCACAGTTAGCAAAACTTCAAGTGGCATCTATCCCTCTGAATTTCTTAATTCCCATTGCCGGCACTCCTTTGGAAAAGAACAAGCCTTTAGAGCCAGCGGAGATCATACGCATTGTTGCCATTTTCCGCTATTTGAACCCCACTGCCTATATTAGAATTGCAGCAGGAAGAAATTACTTTGATGATGGCGGTGAAATCTTATTCCGGTCAGGTGCCAATGCTGCCTTAACTGGGGATATGCTTACTACGGTGGGAAATAGTACTGCACAGGATAGAGATATGTTTGCAAAATTAGGTTTTTCTTTCAAAGAAAAAAGAGCTGACTGAATGCCGGGAAAGGGACTGTACACATTGCCATAATCTTCTCATACACAGAAAGACAGGCTTACACCTGTCCTTCGCAATTTATTCTAAAATCAATAGTCGTTACATAAGCAAGACGATAAGCCGGGTTATGTCGCGAACCATCATCTATCTAGGACTGTTGTCGCCAACAGCCTCCAGCAACCTACCCAGGACCGACGGGCCGCCGTATGTCCAAATTCGGTTTTGCTTCAAGTGGGGTTTACATATGCCCTATGTGTTACCACACAGGCGGTAGTCTCTTACACTGCCCTTCCAACCTTACCATATCCAAAGAATATGGCGGTACATTTCTGTTGCACTAGCCTTGGAGTCGCCTCCACCAGACGTTATCTGGCACTCTGCCCTATGAAGCCCGGACTTTCCTCACCTGCTGCCTTTCGGCAATTACAGCTGCGATGGTTTGTCTTACTTACCAGAGTATCATAACGAATTTTTCTTATGCTGTCAACTATTTTCTTACTTGTGCCAATCTTCTTAGAAACAGAATCCTGACAATTCCACTTCGTTTTCCTGTACTATACTTTACACATCCAGACAGCTTCCACCGATAAATTCCCGAATAATCGAGTTATTCGGCACACCTTCACTGCTGACACCTAAGAAATAATCTAAGAATTTCAACAGACGCTTTGCCTCCGGATATTCCGGTTCCTCCGGCTGAATACTGAACAACAGCGGCTCTGCATACTGCTTCAATACCGACAATTCATAAATCAATGCCGAATTGAACATTGCATCTGCTTCCTCCTGATAGGGAAAAATATTTTTCTCCTCACCGCGTCTCACCGAATACCACATACCAATGGTTGTTTTTGCATCCGATCCTCTGGTTCTGGCATCTCTTACCATCCGCCGGAGCAGTCTGCCGTCTGTGGTGGGAATTCGATTATGTTCATCTACATTTAACTGTGTCAAGGCACTGATATAAATCTTATACTTACTTTCCTTTGGCAGAGAATAAGACAGCTTATCATTTAAGCCATGGATTCCCTCCAATACCAGAATATCCTCCTTCCCAAGCTGCATAAAGTTTCCTTTATATTCCCTCTTTCCGGTCTTAAAATCAAAAGAAGGAATCTCCACCCGCTGCCCTTGCAGCAATGCCGTCATGTCCCGATTAAACTGCTCCACATCAATGGCTTCCAGACATTCAAAGTCATAATTTCCAAACTCATCCTTTGGTGTAAACTGCCGATCCTTAAAATAATTATCCAAGGCAAGGGGATGGGGTTTCATGCCATGAGCCAATAGCTGTACCGACAATCTATGGGAAAAGGTAGTCTTTCCAGAGGAGGAGGGACCTGCAATCATAACAAATTTCTTATTTCCACAACGACTGATTTCATAGGCAATTTCGGCAATTTTTTTCTCTTGTAATGCCTCCTGTACCAGCATAAGCTGTTCCATTCTTCCCTCAACAATCTTGTCATTTAAAGCTCCCACGGTACTTACATCCAGCATTTCACTCCATGTTTGTGCCTCCTTTAAAACAGAAAAAAGCTTTAATCGGGGTTTAAATTCCGGTACTGATTTCATATCCTCTGGCGCCGGAAGCTGCAACACAAAACCGTCATCAAATTTAATCAGCTTAAAATATTTTATATAGCCTGCATCCGGCAGCATATAGCCATAAAAATAATCTTCAAAATTACTGCAACTATATACATTCACACTGGACACTCTCCGGTAGCGAAATAACCGTTCCTTATCTTCCATGCCATATTTCCGAAACAATGCGATTGCCTCTCTGGTGGGCACTGCTTTCTTGCTGATTGGCAGCCTTTCCTCAGAAAGTTTATGCATCCTTGCCTCTACCCTATCTAAAAAAGTCTGTGTCAGCTCCACACTGCCCCTTAGCTCGCAGTACAATCCCTTATCCATCGAGAAATCCACCATGATTTTCTGAATTTCCCCTGCCTCTTCCAGTTCTGCCACATCATACATTGCTTTCAGCATCAGCAGTGTGGCACTCCTCTTATATGCCTTATGTCCTGCATCATCAGCAGTGGTAACAAAGGTCAGTTCACAGTCCTCTGTCAGCAGTTTTTGTAATTCCTGCAGCCGATATCCGAGCATTACCAGTGCAATATCTTCCTTATAACGGTTCTGAAAATCCTTTGCTATCTCTAAATATGAGGTACCTCTGTCATATTCGTATACCTCTGCTCCAATGGTTACCTTTATCTTTTCTGACATATAAATGCCCCCTTTACTAAATTTCATAAAGTGTCAGCACAGTAATGCCCAAAAACTAACATAGTTCATAACAGTTCAGACATCTGAACTGATATCCTAGTTCATTGATTTCATTTTTGTTGACACTGTCACATATACCAAAATGGATTTTTCTTAACCTCCCATATCACTTCCACACCAGAACATTCTTCTTCTAAGTACTTTACGATATAAAGAACAAAAATATGCTCCAAACCATAATGACCGGCATCAATAATGGTCAGTCCTTTTGCCACTGCATCAATGCCTTCATGATGGTCAATATCACCTGTAATTAACACCTGTGCCCCGGCTTTGACGGCACAGTCAATGACACTTTTTCCCGAACCCGGACAAATGGCGGCAGTCTGTACCTTATGTAATGGTTCTCCAAAAATTTTCACCTGTTCCACATCGAATTTCTCTTTCACCTGTTCCGCACATTTGCTCAAAGTAATTTCTTCCGGTAAAAGTCCCACTTTGCCAATACCGGCTTTAAAGGTTTCTCCCTCATAGGTGACTTCCAAAACACTTCTGGTGGTAAGTCCGATTTTGTCTGCTGCCAGTTCTGCCATATGGGTTACATCAAAATTAGTGTGCATGGCATAATAGCAAATCTTATTTTCCAACATTTTCAAAACTCTTCTGCCAATAAAGTCTTCTGTGGTAATTTTCTTCATTGGAGAAAAAATCAGGGGATGATGGGTAATAATCATATCTGCCCCCAGCAATATTGCCTCATCCACCACCTTGTCTGTGGCATCCACTGCCACATAGATTTTACTAATCTTTCTCTTTTTATCTCCCAGCAACATACCCACATTATCCCAATTCTCTGCATAAAAACATGGGGACAATTCTTCCAGCTTTGCGGTGATCTGACTGCACTCCATAATGATACCTTCCTTTCGTATCCTAATCTTTATAATAGCATAAAGCCTCCTGATTGATACAAAGGCATTGCTCTATTTCCTGTATTCTTTCTCTCTGACTCTGGCTTTCTCCGGCTTTCAGCTTCTGTAATATCTTATGATAGGTGGCATTTTCTTTCTGAAGATATTCCTCTAGTACCGGATTTTTTTCCGTCAGCAGTTCCTTTCCGTATTCATAAAAACAAGCTTTTCCTAACCTGCTTTCCCCAGTAGTCACCTTCATCATAGGATAGAATTTTCCATCCTCTTTTACCATATTCTCTTTCACAATCCGAAAGCCCTGTTTTTCCAGAAAACGTCTCACATATCCATGTTCGGACTGGGGCTGCAGCACAAAGAAAGAAAGCCCTGAAAAAACTTCCCGGCTGCTGTCTATTATCTTCGCCATAAGCTTTCCGCCCATGCCGGCAATCACCACCGCCTGTACTTCTCTTTGTGCAAGCTTTTCTGCCCCATCTGACAATCTCAAATCTATGTATTCATCTAAGCCATGCTGTTTTATATGCTCTCTGGCTCGCTCTAAGGGACCTGTTCTGACATCCATGGCAATGGCATAATCAACTCTTTTCTGTTCCACTAGAAAAATGGGGATATATCCATGGTCTGTGCCAATGTCTGCCATTGACTCACAAGTATCCACAAGCTCCGCCACTGCATACAGTCTCCTTGATAACTCCATAGCCTCTCCTAATCCAAATAGTCCTTCAGTTTACGACTTCTGCTGGGATGACGGAGCTTTCTCAACGCTTTGGCTTCAATCTGACGAATACGCTCTCTTGTTACACTAAATTCTTTCCCGACCTCTTCTAAGGTTCTGGCTCTTCCGTCATCCAAACCAAAGCGAAGTCTCAATACTTTTTGTTCTCTCTCTGTTAGGGTGCTTAACACCTCCACTAACTGCTCTTTCAGCAAAGTAAATGCCGCTGCATCTGCCGGCACTGGTACATTATCATCCTGAATAAAATCTCCTAAGTGACTGTCCTCTTCCTCACCGATGGGAGTTTCTAAGGATACAGGCTCCTGAGAAATCTTTAGAATCTCTCTCACTCTTTCTACCGGCATGTTCATGTACTCTGCGATTTCCTCCGGCACCGGTTCTCTTCCCAATTCCTGAAGGAGCTGACGAGACACGCGAATCAGCTTATTGATGGTCTCCACCATATGCACCGGAATACGGATGGTTCTCGCCTGATCTGCAATGGCTCTGGTAATTGCCTGACGAATCCACCATGTAGCATAGGTACTGAACTTATATCCCTTACGATAATCAAACTTTTCCACCGCTTTGATAAGTCCTAAATTTCCCTCCTGAATCAGATCCAGAAACAACATACCGCGTCCCACATAACGCTTGGCAATGGAGACCACCAAGCGAAGATTGGCCTCTGCCAGCCGTTTCTTTGCTTCCTCGTCCCCCAACTCCATACGTTTTGCCAGTTCAATTTCTTCTTCTGCACTTAACAGAGGCACTTTTCCAATTTCTTTCAGATACATACGGACAGGATCTTCAATGCTGACACCATCGGGTACCGACAGGTCGATGGATTCCACATCCACCTCATCTTCTTCCCCTAAGATGATTTCGTCATCATCATCATCTGTAATTCTCAAAACATCAATGTTCTTTGCCTCCAGCATTTCTAAAATCATTTCAAACTGCTCTGCATTCAGCTCCATATCTTGAAAGAAATCGCTTATTTCCTGATACTCCAGCACATTTTTCTTTTTCTGGGCAATCGCTAAAAGCTCCTTTAACTTCTCTTTAAACTTTTCCATTGTGTTCTCATCCATGATTGTATTGTCCTCCATAATTTGTTTATATTTTGTCCTTAATCAAAAGAAATATGCAATTTCTCCAATTCCTGTATCATATTCTTTTTGTCTGCCATCAACCGCTGCATACCTACGATATCGGCAGGCTCTAATCTTGACATCTCATAATCCATAGTGCCTCTCTTTACCTTTACAACCACATCCTTACATGCCTTCTCCTCCGCTGCTTTGCTCTCCAACGCAGGAACCTTGGCATTAAATAGTGCTGCTGCTTTCTCCTGCTCCTCTCTCTCCTGAAATACGTTCAGAATCTTGGCTGGCTCCAGTACCCCTTCCTCCAGTTGTGCAAATAAGCACTTTGCCACAATGTGATAAACTCCCTCCGGAAAATCTTTTGGGGTAACATAATCCTTTATCTGTGCATACAGTCCCGGACGGTCAATCAGCCAAGTCAACAGCAACATTTGATGCTCCAAAGCCGGATTTTTTTCCTCCCGCCTCTTCTCTCTTTTTTGCTGTGTCTCAAAGCTTTTTGCAGCAGTATCCAACTGTAGTCCAAATTTGTTTACCAACATTCTAAGGTTTTCAAAACCAATATGATAACGGTCCGCCACTGCCTCCAAATAGTTATTTCGTTCAATCTCTTCCTCAAAATTTAAAAGCTTTTTCGCCACCTCATTCACAAATCTGGTCTTACCTTCCGGATCCTTTAAATCATAATCCTGCTCCAATACTTCTATTTCAAAGAAAAAAGCATTCTTTGCCTGTTCTATCCGTTCTTGGAAAGCGTCGTGCCCTAAATTCCTGATAAATTCATCCGGATCCTTGTAAGGCTGCATATTGATTATCTTAACTGCAAGCCCTGCCGATTTACAGATGGGAATGGCACGAAGTGCCGCATTTATACCTGCCTTGTCGCTGTCATAACAGAGCAGCACTTCCTCTGTGTAACGTTTCAGCAGACTGGCATGACCGGAAGTAAAGGCCGTTCCTAAAGATGCCACTGCATTTTGAAACCCTGCCTGATGCATGGCAATCACATCCATATACCCCTCACAGATAATCATATAAGCTGCTCTGGAACTTCTCGCCAGATTCAGCCCATAGAGATTTCGGCTCTTTTCAAAAACTTTGGTTTCCGGGGAATTTAAATACTTCGGTTCCCCATCTCCCATTACTCTGCCGCCAAAGCCAATCACTCTGCTGTTTACATCCATAATGGGAAACATAACCCGATTAAAAAATTTATCGTAAATTCCCCGCTTTTCATCAAAGGTAATCAAACCCGATTCTTTGAGCACTTCGTCCGAATAACCTTCTTTTTTCAAATATCGGTACAGCTCGTCCCGGTATTTTCCTGCATAACCCAGCCCGAAATGTTTGATGGTTTCCGGGGACAATGCTCGTTTTGTCAGATACTGATAGCCAATTTGTCCATCCTGTTGTTTCAGTTTATAAAAATAGAAATATGCCGCCTTCTTATTAATTTCCAGCAAAGTTTTCCGCAAACTGGATGTTTTTTGGTTCTCTGCATCCTTGCTTTCCTCCGGCAGAACTATCCCTGCCCGCTCTGCCAAAAACTTTACTGCTTCCACAAAGTCATAATTCTCATACTGCATTACAAAAGTATACACATTGCCACCAGCTCCACAGCCAAAGCAATGGTACATCTGCTTAGAGGGTGTTACAGAAAAGGAGGGCGATTTCTCATTGTGAAAAGGGCACAGTCCAAAGTAGGAGCTTCCCTTTCGCTGAAGTTTTACATATCCGGAAATTACATCTACAATATCATTTTTTATTCGAATTTCTTCTATTAAATCATCTCCGTAATACATTGCCTGTTCCTTCACATCCTCTCGTTATTCAAACCAGTGTAAGTATTTCATCCCTTTGTTGATTATCTCACAACCCTCTTATATATTAATTTCGCCACTAATTTCCAAAATCCTTTTACTTTTTCTAATTTTTTGCACAAACGAGAAAAAGCACGAATAGAAAGCTCGGCTTGCGAGCTTTCTATTGCTTTTCTCTATACTGCCGCTGTTCGCAGCTGCTATCCCACTACATCAGTAATATTTACCTTTTGACGGTCATCAATGCGTTGACTGACATACTGCTCCATCAGTTTCAAATTATCCCGAAGACTTGTCAGGCATGGCATTGCTTTCTGACTGGTAACGGTAATCATATCAATTTGTATCAGTTCCTCATAAAGTCTCGCCACCGATTGCTGGATTCTCTCTAACTGCTCCACATTGATAAACTTTCCCTCGTTTTTTCGAATGTCCAATTCAAATTCCAATGCCAGAAGGATTCCTGCATCTCTTGGATCTGATCGTCCTTCCCTCTCTTTTTTCTTCATATCTTCCATCATCTGAAGAATGCTGTCTTGAGCTAAATCTTTAAATTTTCGTTCCATATATGTTCCCTCCCATATTACAATTTTTTAGCAAATATATTAACTGTGCCGTAAATGCACAGACTTACGGAATGATTATGTGAAATATACCAAATCCTCCTGTGCTGGCTGCGTTGGCTGAATATTCTCTGCATACAGCACCGGTCCCTCACCGTTATAGTCTCTCTGATATTCACACCCCACCTTTGCTGTGACTTCAATCCAGTCTCTGGAGTTATAGTCCGAAATCATACTGCTGTCACATTTACAGAGAAATCCGATAAAACCAATGTCATCTGCACAACAGGTCATGGCAAATCTTCCCGGAACAAAAGAACCTTTAGGAAGTTTTGCAGATTTGTAAACCACTGCTTTAAAGTGTACCCTTTTCCCCTCATACTTTTTCGGATTGTCCACTGCATCCAGATACCAGAGACCATAATCATCCTCTTGGATTTCAATTACCTCTGCCGTTACATCAAAAGGCAAATCCTCCTCTAATTCCGTATCCGGTACACCCTCTTCTGCCTCAAAATAAATCTGTGCTCTTCGGTTCACCGCTTTGATGCTTTTGCGGAGAGCTGCCTTTTTTGTCTCTCCGTTACAACGGTTAAATATAACCATATCTGCATCGGTAAAATGAGACATCATCAAAGAACGCATATTATTTAAATACAATTCAAAGGTAGGGGCAGCTACCGTGGTAATCACCTGTACCACCTGCCATCTGCGAGGCATCCGTTCTGAAGACATTGCCTCAGGTGTCCACATGCCATTATATTCAATCATGACCTTTTTGGGCTTATACTTCTTCTGGCATTCACTGTAAAATTCTGCTGTCAGTTGTTCCTTGTCTTCTACCTCCACTAAGGAAATATTGCACTTTTCCAACTGTTCCCTGTTGTACTCTGCCTCTCCTTCTTCGCAGGCGATCAAAAGGATGGGCTCTCCGGTAATAAAATCCCTGTCCTCTAAGGTATCATTAATGAAGGTGGTTTTTCCGCTTTCTAAAAATCCCATAAAGACATATACTGGTATCTCTAACATATTATTTCAAACCTTTCTGTCTGCTAAACTCCAAACAATTCCTGAATTTTTTCAGTGTTTAAATCCGTTCCAATGACACAAAGACGTCCTGTAATATCTGCCGCACCATTTCTTACCTCATATTCCCCTGGTACTAAATCAAAATGCAGCCACTGTCCGCCCTCTGCCGGTAAAATACCCTTAGCACGAAGAATAACTCCATACTGATTATTGTTGGCAAGCTCATTTAATATTTCCTTTAAACTATCCTCTGAAAATTTGTGCGGTGTCTCAATTCCCCAGCTGGTAAATACATCATCTGCGTGATGATGGTGATGGTGCTCATGTCCACAGCATTCCTCTTCATGGTGGTGATGTTCCTGTCCACAACACTCATCCCCATGATGGTGATGATGCTCATGTCCACAGCACTCACCTTCGTGATGGTGGTCATCCTCATGATGGAGGTGCTCATCACTGTGGTGGTGCTCATGCCCATGGTGATGGTGATGTCCACATTCCGGACAAATTTCCTCTTCCCCCATCATTTCCTCCAAAAGCGAATGCTCCTGCTCCATAGCCTTTAGAATCTGTACTCCCTCCAAGTTATCCCATGGTGTTGTAATAATCACTGCCTTCTCATTATGCTCTTTCAAAGCAGAGACACACTTGTCTAATTTTTCCATAGACATATTCTGTGTTCGGCTCAATACGATAGTCCTGGCACTCTCAATCTGATTGTTGAAAAATTCACCAAAATTTTTCATATACATGGCTGCCTTTGTGGCATCTACCACTGCAGTGGTACTGTTTAAGCAGATTTCCACGTTCTGGTTCACGCCCTGAACTGCTTTGATCACATCCGAAAGCTTGCCCACACCAGAGGGTTCAATGATCACTCTGTCTGGTGCATAGGTTGAAAGTACTTCCTGCAAAGATTTTCCAAAATCCCCCACCAAAGAACAGCAGATACATCCAGAGTTCATCTCTGTCACCTGTACCCCTGCCTCTTTCAAGAAACCTCCGTCTATGCCGATTTCTCCAAATTCGTTCTCAATTAATACTAATTTTTCATTTCCCAAGGATTCCTGAATCAGTTTTTTAATTAAAGTGGTCTTTCCTGCACCCAGGAAACCTGAAATAATATCTATCTTTGTCATCTTTCCATCCTTTCTTAACTCTCACATTCACAGTATCTTTTATTATAACCTTTGTACCTTGATTTTTCAATAGCCTATTTCATGATATCATCATCATTTTTTTGTATATTTTTATCTATCCGTGTCCTTCTGCTTTGTCGCCGAAAATACAAAAACCGAAGATTTAAGAACGAAAAACGGACGCATGGAGCCCCAATAACAATAGCCGCAGCAAACCACACGACCATCATCACAGACATACTGAACACAAGAAGATGACCAGCCGGAAGTGGTGCTGCCCGGTGTGGCAAGCCACCACCAATCCTCCATATTTTTACCAAGCACCTTTCTATATTTGCGGTATTGGTCAATGGTCAGCAAACTCACCTTATCTCTGCTTCTCCCATAATCATTCAGTCCGTCCATGGACAACAAATCTGTTGTATGCTCCACAATATTTTCCTTACCAAACTCATCCTCTAATTTCTTCCGGTAAACACCATTGAGATATTTTCGAATATTGCTTTCGCACCAATTATTGTTATCCTCTCCAAACTTTATAATATCTTCCATCAAATCTTTTCTAATCATTGCCGTTGTTCCATTTTCATAATGTTCTAATACGATAAACCCATTATTAATCACCGTTCCCGGCTTTACTGACGAAAGAACCACTTTATTTAATCCCAAAGCCTTCTCCAAATCCGAATTGATATGAATCGAAAATTTGCTTCCATCTGTTTTTATATCTGTTTCATTTACTGTTATCTGCATGCTTTTGTTCTCCTTTTTTGTGACTATGTTTTGTACTTTGTTTTCCGGCAAATAATTCTAATGGTGCAGATGCATCCCCTCTCTTTCCTTACTCAGATATTCTGATAAATCTTTCTTCATATATATATAATTCTCTTTTTGATCCTCAAGATAATCATTATTTCGATGAAAGAAATCTATAATCCAGTTGTCTAAATCAATCTCTTTTTCAAAGGAATATGCGATAAGCGCTATCAAAGAAGGTTCGTTTTTCCATTCCAACAGCGATGAATGTTTATCCACCTTATATATGTCCAGCATTCCATAGTAATCATCAATATCCTCTTCTGTTACATCCTCTTTTACATTTTCTTTTACAAAATCAAATATTGACACCTCTTTCTCTATTTCTGTACCATCCTCGGAAACATTTTCTTTTGTTTCCGATAAAACTTCTTCCTTATTAACATGCAGATAATCCATTAGTAATTGCTCAAGCAGATTTAGCTTTCTGGTAATCACCCCTCTATCTTTCGTTCCCCGCTCTTTTTCCAGTTCTGCCCAACTTATGCCATCAATTTCTTTCAACTGCAAATCCGAAACAAATTTGTGTAAAAAATCCTCAAATTTTTTATCGGCAACATTAAGTTTTCTAAATTTGTCAAACAAAGCAAACCAAATAAATGAGTTTTTAGAAGTGAATAAGGATTTGATATCTTCCTTTTCATCTAATAAAGGAGTAAGCCTTTGGAGAAGCTTCATAAATGATGCAAATTCTTCATCATTGGAATTTGTATTAAGATATTTCCCAATACTTTTGGGCTGCTTGGTCCATTTATCAAAATGATTGATAAGCATTATGGATTCCATGACAATTTTTTCATATACCCCTTTAATTCTTTCATTTTCCGTATAATTTCCACAATCCTTAAAGAAATCACAGGCAGTAATTTCTCGGATGGTTCTGGCATACCTGCTGATATATGTAAAACCGGCCTGTGCCGTATTCATAGGTTTATTATTGTTATATCGCTCCACCAAATCACACATTCTTTGGGTTGTACATTTCTCATGTATCGCACACTCCAACTGAAATTCATTAAATACCTTTTTCAATTCCTTTGGCAAATCAGAATATGTCTTGTTGCGAATATCAAACTGTACCGTTTCTTTCACAAACTCTCCTTGCGGATCCTTAACAAATTTCCCGTTCTTATCCGTAACTCTTCTGTCGTAATCCACCAAAAATTCTTTTACATCACTGCTTATTTTGTAATTGCCATTTCTAAATTCATCTAATGTGGAACTTCTCTGCAATCCTTCTATAATATAAAGCTGAGAATTCTCAATATGTTCTCCTAAAATAATGGGAGGAATATAATCATCTGTCAAAACAACAAAAATCAGTTCGTTTTTCATGTTTTTTGTCCATTGACCCGCCATTCTCTGTACATCCTGATCGGAACGAATATCACCCTCCAACATTTTCTTCAAATATGTTTCCAACGGATACGTTTGTCTTCTTGGTCGTCTGTTCATAATAATCGCTTCCTCCTAATCTTTGTCCTAATATAGTACCTTTACATTTTCGTATGATCTTATGGCAAGCATATGATCTGTATATTCTTTCTGTGTGATATGTAATAATTGTCTAATTTCTTCCTGTGGATATCCATCCGCTAAAAGTGAAACTATCTTTCTTTGCTTTTTTGAGAGCCGGTCCAGATACTTTTGAATTTTATCATCGGAAGAAAGACCAAATTCTTCTGATAATTCATTCTCTATGTTGAAATCTGATGTGAGCATTTCCGAGAAATCCACTCCATCTTCTCTCGGAGCGTCCATATATACCGGCAAAATCTCTATAAATTTCCCCTCCTCATCTTTTACCTTATTCCCCTCCTTATCACGCATATATTGGATTCTTTTGTCTCTGCCCAGATATGTTTTTTCCTGCATGATCTTTAATGGCAAGCGTTTTCTCAAATACGCCTCAAATGGCACGCCTTGATCTTCATCAAAGGATTCTGCCAACTGCCACAATGTTAAGTTTGCACTGCTCAAAAAATCATCAAAATCCATTTGGGACAAACCGCCAAACATGGAAACAGACTTATAAACAATCTGTCTCAGCTTTGCCATATTGTTGGCTGAATATTCCTGGTATACTCTCTGCTTCTTTTCTTCTGTCATGATCCCTTCACCTTTCTATCATCCATAAATAGAATGATCCTTTCTTCTGTTTATCTTTCTGAAATTAATTATATCCCGAACACTTGTTCCTGTCAATACCAAAATAGAACGCTTGTTCGCATTCATTATTTGTTGACTACTCAACTGCCTATTATTTGCAGAAACAAATTTTATACAGCCAAACAGGAACGTGATTTGGTTTTCAAACAGAGAATATATAAGTGAGACAAGTTTAATCATTGTCATTTTACAGAAAAAGAAACAAAACAATATGGCAAACAAATATGGAAAGAAAAAGGAGCGAATGATTATTATGTCAAAAACTACTACATATAAAACAAACCATAACACCTTTGGCGGAGTCATCTATCAGTCAGATTTTTGCACAGATTATGAGACAACACACAATATTGCTGCACGAATTGTATCTGATTGGAGCTTTGATAAGCAGTGCGAGAGAAATATAGAACTAAGAGAAATGAACCAAAAATATAATAAAAGCTAAATAAGAAACGCCACTATAAAACCGTTGCAAAAATAAGTTATGGAGGTGATTGGGTATGTTAAATTCCCAGATTAACATGTACAGCACAGATACAGGACATTTTTACAGCAATCATGAAAAATATTTGCATGATATCAACTGTAAATATCGCAGAGAACACAATTATATAAGAAATAATCTTCCTGATTTAGAGAAACAATTTATAGAATGGGGATACTCTTTGGATGATATGAAATTGCTCAAGGCAGGCAAAATAGAAGAATTAAAGACAGATATCTCCCCAAATCACATGGAAGTAATGCAAGTATATATGAAATGGAACCATCTGATGGAACATAAAAGAAAAAAAGCACAACAGTCAAAAGACAAATTGCTTACTCTCCTATCCAATAAGGTAACACAAAATGAATTGACCAATGGCAAAGACCATATTCGTTGTATTCGTGAATGCGATTTACACGATAACAATATAATATCTGTCTTTGAATCCTCCCTGACCCGTTCCATAGGCATCAAAAGGGATGAAATGACAGATTCTCTATTGATTGTTCAGGTGTACTATTTTGATGTATTTAAAGATTTGTCCTTTTTTGGTTTTTTGTACAAAGGAGAAAAATATCGGTATTTTACATCATCTGCAGGTCAGATTCGCCAAAAGAAAGCCCTGTTTATCAAGGAATCTGTGTGGAAAGAAATAGAGAAAACAATTATGTGCGGGCTTACCATTGAAAAAATTAATGCCAAGGGCGGAAGTAATGTAAATAAACATCTTGCCTATATGGCACTGGCAAACTCTGCCACAGATGAATGGAAAAACTTTGATATTGACCGTTGTATTGTGATTGAAGATTTTGAAACGAATGTACATGGCATCTTTGATTTTATTGATGAAACCGATTACTCCATCACACGGAAAAATGACATGGTGCCAATTACGCATACAGATGGTGCCGGTATGATGCTTCCATCTGTCATGGACAAGAATACCATGTTCCGTGCTCCTTGGATCAAAGGATTGCTCGGGGTATTTGATTTTCGAAAATTAATTCAGGTCAATGATTATTCTCCTGTTATTATGGATATTTATGGTCAGGAACATGATGTAATCGCAGAGGATATTCAGATTATTTTTACAAAGAGCCAATTTAAAATGCATAAATATTATGATTCTTGGGAGGAATACAAAAATTGTTTTAAAAAGTATCATTGTCAAGCCGGTCGTTGTAATACAGAAGAGGATAGAATCAAAAATGCAAAGATCAATTATCAAATGCTCCAAACCCTCACTGATATCACTGATGACGAAATTGATTTGCTTGTATCAAAATCTGTGGAAAGGATTACAAATATCTGTAATTCCGAAGAGACCATGAAAGAGATTTTAGGTATCACACCTTATAATACAAATATGTCGCCCTTTCAAAAGGCAGTAAAAATTTATCCTGCTTTACTCAATGACACCTACGCCAAGGATGTGCTGCGAGAAGTGAAAAACAGCCTTATTAAAAAATATCGCAGTGGCAAATTGGAGATTAATGGCAAATATACATTTTTATTACCGGATTATTATGCCGCCTGTGAGTATTGGTTTGGACATATCAAAACCCCAAGCGGCTTATTGGCAGACGGAGAAGTTTTTTGCTGGCTGTATAAATCTTACGGTAAACTGGATTGCCTTAGAAGCCCCCATCTTTATAAGGAACATGCCGTTCGCCTTAATACTGCAAATAAAGCCTATGGAGACAGAGCCGAAAAAATCAGAGAATGGTTTACTACAAATGCTTTATATACAAGTACATATGATTTAATCAGTAAAATTCTTCAGTTCGATGTGGATGGAGATAAGTCCCTTGTGGTGGCAGATCCGAATTTTATCTCCATTGCAGAAAAAAATATGGCAGGCGTTGTTCCCCTTTATTACAATATGTGCAAAGCAGAGCCTATGGAATTAAACAACAAAAATATTTATTCCGGATTAAATGCTGCCTTTACCGGTGGAAATATTGGTGTATACAGCAATAATATTTCAAAAATCTGGAACAGTGAAGTGTTTCTCTGCGGAACAGAGGAAGAAAAACAGCATGCCATGGACTGCATAAAAAGATTGTGCTGCCAAAATAACTTTGTAATTGATTTCGCCAAGACATTGTATAAACCGGAATTTCCAAAAGAAATTGAAAAGGAGATCAGGGAATTTACCAATCATAAGCTGCCGGCATTCTTTGAGTATGCAAAGGACAAAGAAAAATCGCAAGTGGAAAAAACCAATGGCAGCCTTGTAAATAAACTATTTGATCGCATACCAAATAAGCCCATCAATACTCGGGGATTAAAACTGGGAAAACCGGAATATCAGAAGCTGATGAACAATGCCAGCGTTGTATGTCCCAAAGAGGTATCTGATCTATATGATACCTTAAATAAAGAATACCGCTACAAAATCAATAGGAAAGATGAATATAAAGATAACCTCCAGTATGTAGCCGGCAGTATTCGCAATGAATTTTCGAAATTGAACTATTCTGAGGAAGTGATTTCTGATATGCTTGTTCATTATTTATATGGAAGTGAAAAACGTGCCAAGCAACTGTTGTGGTTTTGCTATGGACCATATATCGTGCATAATCTTGAACAGAATGTGACAACAAAGAAAACAAAATTGATTCAATGTGCTGACTGCAATGAATGGATAGAAGCTGCTATCAACAGCAAACGCAAAAGATGCGATTCCTGTCAGGCTTTGGAACGGAAGGAACATAATAAGAGAATGTATCAAAGACGAAAGAGTCAACCAAGTTGATGCCGTTGTAAATAAGCCATTGATAATGGATGATTTCAAAATCTTATATAGAAAATAATCCACTGTCAATGGGCTTTCATTTGTTTCAATATGGAAAAGCATGTTGCATGTACCAGTTCAAGTATCTCAACTGTTACAGTTATATGCATTCCAATGGTCAGGAGGGATTATTTGATCGTCACCCAAGAGGAACTAATAAAAGAAATTGCGAAAAAGGAGGATATGGATTTTACAACCATTCGAAAAATATTTAAATCGGCAGAACATGTGATTTTTGATTACCTCTCTTCTACCACCCCCACAGAAAATATCACTGTCAAATTATTGGATGGGCTTAGTCTGGAATGCAGCTATATTCCAGAAAAAGAAATCCATACTTATGACCATATTATCTGTAAACCCAGAATTTGGACAAAACCAAAAATCACCAGATATTATAACAAAAAATTAAATAAGCATTTTGAGAACTAACGAAGGTGCAGACGCAATGAATATGAAATTTAGTAAATCCACTTTGATGAGTGGCAATGATTACCCACTGACATCTTCCATCACATTACATCATCCAACCATCCGAGAAATGCTGAACATCAATCAGGGACATGACAGCGAACAAATCTATTGGAACTATATCCATTTGCTTTTAAGCGATCCCTATGCAAATATGGTGTTTCTTGATGACATCGGAAAAAACTTTATGGAAACCTCTCCCTTTGAGGTGTTTCTTCTGCAATGGGACAATCTGTACCAAAATTACATGGAGCATAAAGCTTTCTATGATAAAATGGCTTTTCATCCATTTTCTTCCATCACATCTGCTTTACAATTCTTCATTGCAGAAGACCATGACTTTGTAAAATCACAATATGAAGATGGTTCCTTTTGCCTGGTGGACAGAAACAATGCCAGTTGTCAAATAAACCAGGAAATATATGAGTATATTTACCAATGGGTAAAATCCATTCACAAGATTGATTATTCGGGAAGGATTCAACCCCAAGATGAAAATGCCCGGCGGATTCTCATTGAAGATACTCGCAGTGAAATAAAAAAGCAAAGCAGAAAAAAGGAAAAAAACAATGATGATGTAAATTATATTGGAAGTCTGATGTCAGCAGTTTCTTTTGGCGGAAATGGTGTCATCACACCATTTCATCTGAATGACTGCAAAATGTATTGGTTGTTTGAAGCATTCAGCATTGAAAACAAAAAATCAAATGCTTCACACATTTTAGACGGTTTATATCATGGAACATTAAGTTCTAAGGATATCGACAAAAAGGAACTGGACTGGACAAAATAATTTTAATTTAAAAACAATTTTAAGGAGGACTACATAATGAAATATGCATTTAAAAAGGTAAGAAGAATTATTCTCAATGATTTACAGACAAAGAAACATAAGGTTACTTTAAACGATCTGAAAAGTTTCGCCATCAAGGGTTCGCAGGAAACCGTTTATGCAGAGGGTACCGACGGCACAAAGCTTGCTGCCTTTGACATTAACAAAGTGGCCAGCATAGAGGCCAGCAATGGTTCCGTTGATGAAGGCTATATTGCCTTACAGACCGGTACTGATGTGGTAAAAGTAACCAATGGCTCTTCCATCCTTATCAGAGAAGAGTTTGAGATCAAAAAGGGCGATACCAAAGTAACTCTGTCTTATAAAGCAGCCGGAACAGAGGGCAGTGAAATTAAATTCATTTACAAAGCCGACTCCAACGGTATGCCTAAGGAAGACTACGCACAGAAATCCGCAGTGTCTGCCACAGAATTTACTTATACCCCTGACAGCAAAGAAATCACTTTGCCCACAGATGCATTCTCTGAAGGTGATATGGTAATTGTTGACTACTACCCTACTTTCTCTGAATACGAGGAAATTTCCAATGAAGCAAATAAGTTCAGCTTATCCTGCGAAGTCATTATCGATGCATGGTTCACCGATTTGTCCACAGATGCGGATGTACCTTTACAGTTATATCTTCCAAAGGGTAAGGTTTCCGGTGAAATTGATTTGACTGCCGGAGATCAGGCTGCTGTACAGAATATCACCATCGAATCCATGACAAGATCCTGCTGTGGCACCAGCAAGAATTTATGGACTCTCAGAAGATACGATATGTCTGATATCGTTGATTAATGAAAAAAATAAGTATGAAGATACTGGATAGTTACAAAAAACAATTATAAAGATTAGCGTATTGATTTATGAAAAAGGGAACATACACTAATGATTGTTATGTTCCCTTTTTTTTACGTTAGTGAGGTACCATATATGAAGAAAGAGATGATTGTAATAGACAACCGTTCTGACGAAATTAAGATAGTAAATCAAAGACAGGCTTTTCTGTATATTCGCAATGGGTTACAGCCCCTGCGAATGGAATGCGGATATCATGACAAATTAGTATATGTTTTCTCCCGCTCAGAAAGTGAACCTCTCTTTGAAAAATGGAGAAATCATGAACTTGATTAGACATTGAAGCATAAAGGAAAGGATTTGATATACATATGAATGATATTTTGCAAAATATTGATTGGATGACGTTATTTGCTGCCCTTTGGACTGCTGTGTTCATACCAACGGGCAAACAAATTTACGAATGGCTAAAGGCTAAGAAATTAGACAGATATGCCTCTATTTTATATGAAGAGGTAACAAAAGTTGTAAAATCCCTATATGAAACCTCCGTAAAAGATCTGAAAGGAACAGAATACTGGACGGAAGAAACGAAAAAAGAAGTCAAAGAACTGGCTAAAATCAAGGTACTTCAGGCGTTAAGCACTTCTGCTTATCAAATGCTGAAAGAATCCAATGGTGATTTTGAGGAATATCTTGATTCTTTGATTGGTACTGCTTTGTATGATGTAAAGCATACTTCAAACACACACATATCCACTTAGTTTACTGACCATCAAAACAACATCCCGCTGCAAGCTACGGGATATTTTAACCCTTACAGCAAATGCCAAAGTCGTCTTAACCTTGGTGTATTGCTTATGGGAAGAAAGAAAGGAGGAGAAGAAAATATGTCCTACACATTGTACAAAAATATTACTGTCATAAATCGCACCGTAATAAACAACAAACAAAACAAATATATTGTAATTCATTATACCGGAAATACAACAGACACTGCAAAAGCAAACAGTGAATATTTTAAATCCGTCAACCGAAGTGCTTCTGCCCACTATTTTGTGGATGAAACCTCTGTCTATCAGGTGGTGGAAGAAAAGGATGCCGCATGGTCTGTGGGAAAAAATTATGGAAAAAACAATTTATTCCACACTGTGAAAAATTCCAACTCCATTAATATCGAAATGTGCTCCACTCAGGGAAAAATTTCAGATGCCACATTTCAAAATACCATTGAACTTACAAGATCCTTGATGAAGAAGTACAATATTCCTGCGGCTAATGTCTATCGACACTATGATGTATGTTCAAAACAATGTCCCGGATGGATTGGATGGATTGGGGGAAATACAAGTCTGTGGAATAAATTTAAGGAAAACATTTCTGCTGTGGACGTCCCTTCCACTGTTTCACAAGCTGATGTTCCCACATCAGCCCACACGGATGGCACATTTAAGGTAAAGGTAATTGTCGATGCATTAAATATTCGTAAGGGAGCCGGCATTGGTTCTCAAATCAACGGATGCATACGGGACAAGGGTACCTATACAATTACAGAGACCTGCGGCAGTTGGGGAAAATTGAAAAGCGGTGCCGGCTGGATTAATATTTCATCGTCATATGTAAAACGCATATAAAAGGAGTGCTCTATGAATGGAAACAATAACAAAACTATTTGAACTTGATTTGATTTCTGTTATAACAGGACTCTTCCTCATAATATCAGCCACTGTGTCAACCATAACTCTCCTTGGAAAGTTCTCTGAAATGGTGGGAAAGCCTTTTAAATGGGTAAAAAATCAGAATAAGGATCATGAACTGCTTATGGGTGTCATAAACAGTGTGGGAGAATTATCGGCAAAGCAGCAAAGAGATAGGGAGGAATCCACCCATCATGACAATCGGCTCAAAAACGATCTGCAAATTGTTTCGGAGAAACTCGATGCGTTGAGCAGCCAGCTCACCGCTATGCAGCATAAAACGGACGAAACCGAAATGGCAAAATTAAAAGATTCCATTGTGACATATTACAGAAAGTACAAAGATTCCTGTGAATGGAGCCAGTTGGAGTCAGATGCCTTTTGGGATTTGTTTGCACGATATGAGGCACATGGCGGCAATGGGTATATACATAATATTGTGGAGCCTGTTATGAGGGAAATAACTATTGTGGATTAAATGAAATATGCAGATTTTATATTTGAATTTTTGTATGCAAAAAGGAGGCATGTATTTTGAGTAAAAATTATAAACTGCTGCTTCAGGCAGCATTAAACAAAGCAAAATCTATCGCCAATATTAAGGCAGATATCAAATATCTGGAATCCAGATTACCAAAAATTAAGA
>CAMWHJ010000020.1 GCA_947174015.1 uncultured Lachnospiraceae bacterium
ACTTTTTCTTACGGTCTGTGCAGTAAATGCACAGACCTACTGAACAGTTACGTTATTTCTATATATTCAATTTATACATTGACGAAATAAAGAAAACATACTACAATAAAGTTACATATCTGGGAAACATCTTCATCCGGTCGATGAACTATCCACATATGGAAAATAAAATATTGTGGATAGAAAAAAGATGTAGGCATAGTTTCTGTCCGCTAAAGGAGGAATTATATGCCGCAGACAGAAATTAACAGGGAACACAAAGACAGGCTTTTTCGGCTGCTGTTTGGAGGAAGTTATTCCAGACAAAATCTTTTGGATTTGTACAATGCATTGAATGATACCAATTATAACGATCCGGAAGAGTTGCAGGTTACCACCATTGAGGATGTTATATACATGGGAATGAAGAACGATGTGTCAATCCTGTTGCACAGCAGGATGGCACTGTATGAGCACCAGTCAACCTATAATCCCAATATGCCTGTACGTGGATTCCTGTATGCTGCAAAACTGTACGAAAAATACATAGAAAGTAATGGGCTGAATATTTATGGTTCCACGCAGGTGAAACTGCCGGTTCCGCAATATGTGGTATTCTACAACGGTTCCGGTCATCATGAGGACGAAGAGATTTTAAGGTTATCAGATGCCTTTGAAAGAAAAGAGGATGGCGAAGGATACGAATGGACCGCCCGAATGCTGAATATTAATTATGGGAAGAATAAAAAACTGATGGAACGATGTAAGGCATTAAGGGATTATGCCATATTTACAGATAAAGTAAAAAAGTATCTGAAGCAGGGAATGAATACGGAGCAAGCCATAAACCGGGCAGTGGAGGAATGTATTAAAGAAGACGTGATGTCAGAATTCCTGATTGCCCATAGAGCGGAGGTGGTGGATGTGTGTATCACAGAATATAATGAAGAAAGGGTAATGAGTTCCATACGAGAAGAGGGAATTCGGGAAGGCAGGAAGGAAGGAATCCGAGAAGGCATAGAAGAAACCTTTATTTCCTTAGTTATAGAAGGAATTTTTACGGATGAGGTGGCAGCTGATAAATCCGGGCTTTCGTTAGAAGAGTTTCGAAAGAAAAAAGAAGAGTATTTGAGAAGAAAGTCATGAGCAGAGACAAGTATCAGTGAAGAATCTGAAAAAGGGTTGGTTGCAGCAAAAGAATACTTGAAAAAGAGAAAAAATATGAATGGTCAAGACTTAACCGACAGATCCGTTTACGGAGGAACTGGAAACCGAAATCCGGAAAATCAGAAGCAATGAGAAATGGAGAAGGACTATATGACATTGGAAATGAAACTGAATGAGGAACGTGAAGAAGCATATGAGGAAGGAATTTGATATGAGTTGTCATGATATAGGACATGGGATGAATTATGTTGCAAAGTTAATCAGGGAAATGTATGATACTGAAGAAATTTCCAAAGAAACTGCTGTAAAGATATTTCGAAGACTGCAAAAGGGTGTACATTGGTGTGATGGAAATGAGTATGAGGCGATAGAGTGTATTTCAAATCGATGTGGAATTTGTCTGAAGGAACTTAATAGAGGAGAAATATTATATCCGCCTCATTTTGATGTAAAAGGAGAATATCCGGAAGCAGCGACAGATTATTTGTGTGAAGAATGTATGTTAAAGCTGTACGGAGAAGAGGGAAAAGAAGAAACAATTAGGGTATATGGAGAGGATAGATGTAAAGCGGAATAAGCATCTTATTGTAATGAGCATATCCAATGATTTTCTGTTTGGGAAAGTGATGCAGAATCTGGAGCTGTGCAAAGAATTATTACAGAGAATTCTGCTGGACTTGCAGATAGATCACATTGAATATCCAGAATTACAGAAAAGAAACAATTACTGGAGTTTATGGAGATAAGTCTGTTTTCATCATATAATACCAAATTGAAAATAGTTATACTTCAGACAGCGCTTAGGACAAAATCTTAAGCGCTTTTCCTATGGCTGCGAAATGAACAAATGAAAAAAGGTATTGACATTTATTAACAATATGATATTATATATCATATAATATATATTATACAACATATAATATTACTAAAACAAATAATATTATACAAAAAGAAAGGAGAGCAGGTGAGGCAATGGTATTTAACACAGGTTCCACATTATTGGATGCCATTGTTCTGGCGGTGGTGTCCAGAACAGATAAGGGTACCTACGGTTACAGTATTACGCAGGATGTGCGGTCAGTGTTGGAAATTTCAGAATCCACACTTTATCCGGTGCTGCGCAGACTGCAAAAGGATGCCTGTTTAGAAGTTTATGACGAGCAGCATGGCGGAAGAAACCGAAGATATTACAGGCTTACTGACAAGGGAAGAACTGTTTTAGCAGAGTACAAGACAGAGTGGCTTAACTATTCTGAGAAGATAACGCGGATGTTTGAAGGAGGAGTGAAGGGATGACGAAGCAGGAATTTTTGGAGGAATTGAACAGGCAATTACAGGATATTTCTCGGCAGGAAAGAGAAGAGGCAGTCCTATATTATGAAGAGTACTTTGATGAGGCTCAGGTGACAGATACGGAAAACGTACTGGATAAAATTGATACTCCGGAAACCATTGCAAAATCCATTCGGTTGGGACTTCAAAATAATGGCAGAATGGGAGAATTTACGGAAAGAGGATATGAGGAGGGAGATATCAAAAGAGAAGAACTGATGAGAAATGGTGAGATATCCAAAAAAGGAAAAGGTGATAGGAAGACGGAAGAAGACCGTTTTAAGAAAAAGGGGGTAAAAGATGAAAAAATACCCTTAGATACCTCAAAGATAATTTTGATCGTAATTATAGCTATCTTTGCTTTTCCTATTTGGGGAGGGCTTGCAGGAGGTTTGTTTGGTCTTTTGATTGGCTTGGTGGCAGTTGTTTTGGGTCTTGTCGTGGCGGCTGGTGCAATTACCATCAGCCTGCTGATTGCTGGAATTGTAGTGGTAGCTGTGGGAATTTTCAAAATGTGTACGATACCTGACTTTGGTGCAGTGTTTGCCATAGGTGTAGGATTCTTATTATTCGGTATTGGCATGTTGTTCCTGATGCTTATGGTCTGGATATGGAGTGGACTGATTCCGGCAATGGTCAATGGAATTCAGTGGTGCATCCGCAAACTTCAAGGAAAGGAGGCATAGGATTGTGAAAAGTTTTTATAAAAATTCGTTTACTGTAGCAGTATGCAGTATTTTGTTGGGGATTGTATTGGTGCTTGTGGGAGGGCTTGCAGGAGGTACGGGTCTGTTCCTGCGAATGATAGATTCAGGTGATTTTTCTATTGATGGCAATGATATTCTTATATGGGATGATGACTGGAATGATGTTTGGGATTGGGATTGGGATGATGATACTACGGTATTGGAATTCACATATCCTATGGAAGAATATAACATTGAGAATTTGGATTTGCAAATTGGTGCCAGTACATGTGAGATTCGATATGATGAAGACAGCAGTGCCTATGTGGTGAAGGTACAGACAAGTGCGAAAAGCTGGGAAGGAGTACAGACTGATGTGAAAAATGACACACTTTGTGTGGAATGTTCCAGTGATTTCAAACTTTTGTCTAAGAAAAGATGGGCGAATAAAATCGTGATCACCATACCAGAGAAAAAGGTATATGATAAGGTAACACTTTCCATAGGTGCCGGAAATGCGGAAATCGAACATACTTTGCAGGCACGGGAGTTTTCAGTGGAAATCGGTGCAGGCAATATACAGGCAGAAAATCTGGTGGCAGAGAAGCGTATGGAATGTGAAGTGGGTGCCGGAAATCTGGAAATAGAGGAAATCAAAGCCGGTAATTTAAAAATGAAATGCGAAGCAGGGCGGCTTGTGGGAGATTCTGTTCATGTCAGCGGAAATGTGAATATTAACTGTGATGCCGGTTTGGTGGAGCTGGAACTGGAGGAGAAGGAAAGTTCTTTTGATTATGACCTTTCCTGTTCCGTAGGAAGAATTACCATTGGCGATGACAGTCATAGCGGGCTTGCTTTTTCCAAGACTATTGACAATAAGGCAGACAGAGAACTGAAAGTGGAATGTAATGTAGGTTCTGTAATCGTAGATTTTGAGTAAAAAGGAGTAAAGAAAATGAGTGATAAAAAATTATATCGTTCGAACACAAACAAAGTATTCTGCGGGGTATGCGGCGGGATTGGAGAGTATTTAAACGTTGACCCAACGGTGGTAAGATTACTGTGGATTATCTTTGTATTTATGGGCGGCAGTGGATTCCTTGCCTATATTGTGGCAGCACTGGTGATGCCTGGTATTAGTCAGGTATAGAGAATAGAACATTTGTTCTAAAATATAAATTATTGCGTAACTGTTCAGTAGGTCTGTGCATTTACTGCACAGACCATAAGAAAAAGTGGATATAACAGGCAAAGAACCATCGCTGTAGGCAATGGTTCTTTGCTTGTAAAAGATACGAATAAAAATTCATTGTAAGGAGCAGATTATGAATCAAATAGAACAAAAGGGAAGCGGTTTTCTTAACCGAAATCAAATAAAATATATTGTAATTCTTGCCATGGTCATTGACCATATTGCTTGGGCATTTGTGCCGATGGACAATATCCTTGGGCAGATTATGCACTTTATCGGAAGGCTCACAGGCCCCACAATGGCATTTTTTCTGGCAGAAGGGTATATACATACCAAGAATGTGAAAAAATATGCCATTCGCTTAGCCGTTTTTTCACTGATTTCTTTGATTCCCTTTGTGTATTTTGAATTTGGTGTGCTGCCGATTTCTTTTGCGGACGGTGGCAGCGGCATCCAGATTAAGCCTTATCCGGGAGTGATGTATTCTCTTCTCATGGGGCTTCTGGCAATTTGCCTGTGGGATAGAACGAAACTGTCAAAGACGAAAAAGGTTCTTTTGACCATTGTGATTTGTTTCCTTTCCACTCTTGGAGACTGGCCAATCTTTGATGTGCTTTGGAGTTTGTTTTTCTTTCTTTATAGGGAAAATCCAAGAAAGAAATGGCAGGCATTTTGTATTGTGGGAGCAATTTGTTGTCTGCCCATGGTTCTTATGCCTGTTTTTGTGGGGAACACATGGTGGAATGGAATGTATAATCTGGGAATTTTTATGGTGCCTGTTCTCATCAATTATGGTTATAACGGAAAAGGCGGCAGCAGACATGCATTTCATAAGTGGTTTTTCTATCTATTTTATCCATTGCACCTGTTGATTTTGGGAGTGCTTAAGTGGATTGTGTTTGCATCATAGAAACCGTGTTCTGTAACAAGTACAGAACCGTTGCTTGACTTGTATAAAAAAATAGGAAAAGGTCATACTCCTATAAAAAAGGAGTGTGACCTTTTATGTCTGGAAAAAAGAAAGAGAAAAAAATTAACCTTCATGAAATTACTCCGGAAGAACAACTGAAATATGAGATTGCAGAGGAATTAGGACTTTTGCCCAGAGTTCTGGAGGGAGGCTGGAAAAGCCTATCCTCAAAAGAAACGGGAAAAATCGGTGGTATGGTGAATCAGAGGAAAAAAAGGCTGTCTGAAAGCTTACAACAGAAGAATACTTAATGCAGCGTTGGGGACGAAATGAGAAATTGTGACAAATTGCTTGGATATCTCTTGCAAATAGAAAAAAACATTGCTATACTTTTTTTAAAAGTAATATGGAGGCAAAATATGTTAGAATTACAAAATGTTTCCTATGAGGTATCCGAGGAACCGGATGGAAAAAAGGAAATTTTAAAAAATATAAACCTGAAAATAGAAGAGCGGTTTGTGGCAATCACAGGTCCCAACGGTGGTGGTAAGTCCACATTGGCAAAGGTCATTGCCGGCATAAAAAAGCCAACCAGCGGCAAAATTTTCTTTGATGGTGTGGACATTACAGAGATGTCTATTACAGAGCGTGCCAATGCAGGCATCAGCTTTGCGTTTCAGCAGCCGGTGCGGTTTAAAGGAATTACGGTAAAGGATTTAATCCGTCTTTCGGCAGGAGCCAATTTAACTACGGCACAGGCATGTGAATATCTTTCAGAGGTGGGTTTGTGTGCCAGAGACTATATTGACCGGGAGGTGAATGCCAGTTTATCCGGAGGAGAGTTAAAGCGAATTGAGATTGCCATGATTATTGCCAGAGGCACCAAGCTGTCCATATTTGACGAGCCGGAGGCAGGAATTGATTTGTGGAGCTTTCATAACCTGATTCGGGTATTTGAAAACCTTCATGAGGATGTGAAAGGCTCTATTTTGATTATCTCCCATCAGGAGCGAATTTTAAATATTGCAGATAAAATTGTGGTAATGGCAGAGGGACAGGTGGCACAGGTGGGAAGCAAATCTGAGATTCTGCCGGAGTTGTTAAATAAAAGCGGCAGTTGTAGATTTTATAAAGGAGAGTGCTAATCATGGATGAGATACAAATGAACTTATTAGAGCAGGTTGCCGGACTCCATGAGGTACCAAAAGGAGCCTATAATATCAGGTCAAATGGTCAGGCTGCCGGACGAAATACAACGGCAAATATTGATATTGTCACAAAGCAGGACAATCCGGGCATTGATATTATCATTAAGCCGGGAACAAGAAACGAGAGTGTGCATATTCCGGTGGTGCTGAGTCAAAGTGGTCTAAAAGATATGGTATACAATGATTTCTATATCGGTGAGGATAGTGATGTTACCATTATTGCCGGCTGCGGCATTCATAACAGCGGAGAACAGGATTCTCAGCATGACGGAATACACAGCTTTTATGTGGGAAAAAATGCCAGAGTAAAGTATGTGGAAAAGCACTATGGTGAGGGAGACGGAAAGGGCAGCCGGGTGATGAATCCAACTACCATTGTAGAGTTGGAAGAGGGCAGCTATATGGAAATGGATACCGTACAGATTAAAGGTGTAGATTCCACCAAACGAATGACACAGGCAAAGCTTAAGGCAGATGCGACCTTGGTGATCAAAGAAAAAATTATGACCCATGGTACCCAGAGGGCAGAAACCAATTTTGAAGTGGATTTAGATGGTGAAAATTCAGGAACCCATGTGATATCCCGTTCCGTTGCCAAAGACAATTCTCATCAGTTGTTTTTGTCTAAGGTAAATGGCAATCATAAATGCAGCGGACATACCGAGTGTGATGCTATCATCATGGATCATGCCAGTGTCAGTGCTATCCCGGAAATCACTGCAAATCATATTGATGCAAGTTTAATACATGAGGCGGCTATCGGCAAGATTGCCGGGGAGCAGATTGTTAAGCTGATGACTCTGGGACTTACTGAGGCAGAGGCGGAAGCACAGATTATCAATGGATTCTTAAAATAAGGGGTGTTAGAATGAACACAAGAAAATTTGGAAAAGGCAGTTGGAAAACCTTTGCAGAGGGAATACAGAGAGAGTGGGTGATTACCAATGGAATCGGAGGTTATGCAGGTTCCTCTATCATTGGTGCCCACACAAGAAAGCATAACGGCTTGTTGATTGCCAGCCTTCATCCGCCAGTGGAGCGTTTTATGGTGCTTTCTAAAATCAATGAAGAACTGAAAGTAGGAGATACTACCTATTCCTTTGCCACCAACCAAAGACCCGGCGGCAACAATGAAGAGGGGCAGAAGTATCTGCAGAGGTTTACATATGAGTATGTGCCGGAGTTTACCTACTATGCAGCAGGTGTCTTTGTTACAAAAACCATTGCCTTTCAACATGGCAAAAATACGGTGGCAGTGACCTATGATATCTATGGGGGAAGTGACAATGCTCAACTGACTTTAGTCCCTCTCTTTAATTTCAGAGAACATCACCAGCGCAGCGAACGGGCAGATTTGAAGTTCAGTGTCACCAACTCAAAGGATACGATGACCTTGGTGCCGGAAGCAAATCAGGATATTGCCATCCGTTTCTATGTCAGTGAGGGTGAGATCAAAAAGCGGGATGAGATCTATGATGTGGATATGGAACTGCAAACGGAGATTTCCACAGGCATGACCTGCATAGAGAATAATTATACACCTTATGAGGTAATCATAGATATTCCCAAGGGAGACCACAAAAAGCTTTCTGTGGTCTGCACCATTGAGCAGGGAAAACTGGAAAAAAATGCCTTTGGCATTGTGGAGGCTGAGATAATCCGCTGTGAGGAATTGGAAAAGAAGGCAGAGCTTCAGGATGATTTTGCCAACACGCTGGTACATGCGGCAGACCAGTTTATTGTGGAGCGAGAATCTACCGGGGGCAAAACCGTACTGGCAGGACTTCCGTGGTTTACCGATTGGGGCAGAGACACCATGATTGCTCTTCAGGGATTGACACTGGTCACGAAGCGGTTTGCAGATGCCAGAGAGATTCTGAAGTCCTTTGCCCAATATGTGAAGAAGGGGCTTGTTCCCAATATGTTTCCGGATGCAGGGCTGGAACCTCTTTATAATACGGTGGATGCCTCTCTTTGGTATTTTTATGCAGTGCAGAAGTATTTAGAGTATACTGGTGGTGAAGAGGATTATGCTTTTATCCAAAGGGAAATTTATCCAAAGTTGAGGGAAATTATCATATATTACATTAAGGGAACAGAATTTTCCATTTATATGGATCAGGATTATCTGATTCATGCAGGAGACGGACTGGATCAGGTCACATGGATGGATGTGCGTGTGGGTGACTGGGTGGTGACGCCTCGTCATGGCAAACCGGTGGAAATCAGTGCTTTATGGTACAATGCCCTTTGTGTTATGTATGAATTATCCAAACGTTTTGGAGCAGCAGATAAGGATACGTTCCAAGATTTGGCAGAAAAGGTGAAATCATCTTTTGTGAAAAAGTTCTGGAATCCCAAGAAAAAATGTTTGTATGATGTGGTGGACAAGGCAGGCAATGATGATAAGATTCGCCCCAATCAGATTTGGGCGGTTTCCCTGCCCTATACCATGCTGAGCAGAGAACAGGAAAAAGCTGTGGTAGATACGGTGGTAAAACATTTGTATGCCAGCTATGGACTTCGTTCTCTGTCGCCGGAGGACGGAGAGTACAAGGGCATCTATGTTGGAAAGCTTCATGACAGGGATGCAGCCTATCATCAGGGGACGGCATGGGGCTTTCCATTGGGAGGTCTGATCACTGCCTATCTGAAAGTGTATGGAGATACCAAAGAGGGAAGGCGTTATGCAAGAAAGCTGATTGCCCCCATGGAAGAGCATTTATGGGATGGCTGTATCGGCAGCATTGCAGAAATTTTTGACGGCAATGAGCCCAATATATCCAGAGGATGTTATGGGCAGGCATGGAGCGTGGGCGAGATTTTAAGAGCTTATGTGGAAGGGGGATTTGACGGAGAAAAGTAGGAAATGGTAAGGATTTGGTAACTGTTCCGTAGGTCTGTGCATTTACTGCACAGACCGTAAGAAAAAGTGGATATAACAGGCAAAGAACCATTGCCTAAAGTAATCAAACTGTAAATCAGTTTGATTGCCTGCTTGCACCCATTGCGTAGCAATTTTCATGGGTGCAATACCCGAAAAACAATTTTGCATGGTTCTTTGCTCGTAACTATGAAGGTACTGAATAGTTACAGGATTTGGTAAAAGTCGAGATGGGGATGATATTATGGAGATAAAAGAAACGCAATATAATCATGTAACTTCCGCCAGGGAGTATCTGGATGACAAGGAAAAAATAAAAGAACAGAAAGAACAGACCATATTAGAGGAACAGGAAAGCGAAGCTGCCGATCCCATCAAACAGATGAAACAGGAGAGAGAACGTATTCGAAGAACTTTTTCGAATAAGAAGAATATATCCTATGATCCGCAAAAGGATCTGAATTCCATCAACAGTGCGGTGAAATCTTCTCAAGTGCGTATGATTGTAGGAAGGCTTCGCTCAGAAGCCATCCGTATTTCCAAAACCCAAGGGGATTTCCGGCAGAAGGCAGTTGCGGTGGCAAAGATAAAAAAGCTTTTAAAAAAGGCAAATATTAAAGTAAAAAGATTGGTGAATGAAGAACGGATAGATGCCAAACGTAAAAAGGCAGAAAAGCAAAAAGATATGGCGGAAGAAAAGAGACTGGCAAAGGATCTGGCATTGAAACGGAAGAAAAGGAAAGCTTTAGAACATCAGGATGCCGTCAACTGTGCCAAGGGACTTGGAGTAAATCAGGTAACAGAGGCTGAAATCAGGGAGGAAATGAGGCTGCTGGGTGCAGAGTACACGGAATATACCAGTGATACAGCAGTGGAGGCAACCATTGGTGGGGAACAATATACCTATACAGATGAGAATGTCAGTGTGGAGGCAGAGGGTTCGGTGGATGTGACCTTATAGTGGTACATAGTTGTAAAGGTTTCGTAAAGAACAGCAAATACGAATTTTATACTCTTGAACACCGTTATCTGCTGAAACAGACTTGACAAAATTAACAAATCCAATTAATATAAGTATATTAAAATATGGATCTGCCGGATAGGTATAAATATTTGCAGTATCAGGCTGATAGAGAAAGATAGTGAAGAAGAGGAGTACGCCATTACCCTTATCAGAGAGAAATCTTCGAGGCTGAGAGAGATTTTTAAGAAGGAATTGCGGAAGGTAGCTTTGGAATCGAAGTGTGGAACGGCAGAAGTTCAGTACATGCTTACGGCTTATCCCCGTTATAGGATTTGGTTTGAACCAGAGAGATAGTGAGTAGTCATTAAGAAAAGGTGGTACCGCGAGATATTCGCCCTTTGCATCGATTGTGCAGAGGGCTTTTTTGATCTATGGATTAGAACTTTAAAATGATAGGAAAGAAAGGAAAGAACATGAGCAAAGAATTAAACAAAACCTATGACCCAAAAGACATAGAAGAACGATTATATAACAAATGGCTGGAAAAAAAATATTTTCATGCAGAAGTGGATAAAAGCAAGAAACCATTTACCATTATTATGCCGCCGCCCAATATTACAGGGCAGCTCCATATGGGACATGCCTTGGATAACACCATGCAGGATATTTTGATCCGCTATAAAAGAATGCAGGGATATAATGCATTATGGCAGCCGGGAACGGATCATGCCAGTATTTCCACTGAGGTAAAGGTCATCAATGCTTTGAAAGAACAGGGCATTTCCAAAGAAGATTTAGGAAGAGAAGGCTTTCTTAAAAAAACATGGGAGTGGAGAGAGGAATACGGCGGACGTATTATTAAGCAGTTGAAAAAGCTTGGTTCCTCCGCAGACTGGGACAGAGAGCGTTTCACCTTGGATGAGGGCTGTTCCAAGGCTGTGGAAGAGGTCTTTGTCAAAATGTATCAGGAAGATTTGATTTACAAAGGTTCCCGCATTGTAAACTGGTGTCCGGTCTGTCAGACTTCCATCTCCGATGCTGAGGTGGTTCACGAAGAACAGGAAGGAAATTTCTGGCATATTAATTATCCGGTGAAAGACAGCGATGAAGTGGTGGAAATTGCCACCACAAGACCGGAAACATTACTGGGTGATACCGCAGTGGCTGTAAACCCGGAGGATGACAGATACAAGCATTTAATTGGCAAGACCTTGGTTCTTCCGCTGGTGGGAAGAGAGATTCCTGTGGTGGCAGATTCCTATGTGGACAAAGAATTTGGAACCGGCTGTGTAAAGATTACCCCTGCCCATGACCCCAACGACTTTGAAGTGGGAAAACGTCATAATTTAGAGGAAATTAATGTAATGAATGATGATGCCACCATTAACAAAAACGGCGGAAAATATGAAGGCATGGATCGGTATAAGGCAAGAAAGCAGATTGTGGCAGACTTGGAGAGCTTAGGCTTACTGGTAAAAGTGGAGCCCCACAGTCACAACGTGGGTACCCATGACCGATGCAAAGCCACCGTAGAACCAATGGTAAAACAGCAGTGGTTTGTGAAAATGGAGGAATTGATTCAGCCTGCCGTAGAGGCGATTAAAAAGAAAGAGATTCAGTTGATTCCTTCCTCCTTGGAAAGAACGTATTTTAACTGGACAGACAATATTCGCGACTGGTGTATTTCCAGACAGCTTTGGTGGGGACACAGAATTCCTGCATACTATTGTGATGACTGCGGTGAATTTGTGGTGGCAGCAGAAAATCCGGAAAAATGTCCAAAATGCGGCTGTGAGCATATGACACAGGATCCGGATACGCTGGATACTTGGTTTTCCTCCGCACTTTGGCCCTTTTCCACACTGGGCTGGCCCAAGGAAACAAAAGATTTGGAATATTTCTATCCAACAGATGTATTGGTTACCGGATATGATATTATCTTCTTTTGGGTGATCCGCATGGTATTTTCCGGTTATGCACATATGGGAAAAGCACCTTTCCACACGGTATTGTTCCATGGTCTGGTGCGTGACTCTCAGGGAAGAAAGATGAGTAAATCTTTAGGAAACGGTATTGACCCCTTGGAGGTTAT
The DNA here is from genome assembly GCA_947174015.1 of uncultured Lachnospiraceae bacterium. Lineage (GTDB taxonomy): Bacteria > Bacillota > Clostridia > Lachnospirales > Lachnospiraceae > RUG11237. The sequence continues at coordinate 12,415 of CAMWHJ010000020.1, forward strand.
TGAAAAGTATGGTGCAGATGCATTGAGGCTCACCTTGATTATGGGTAATGCACCGGGCAATGATATGCGTTTCTACTATGAAAGAGTGGAAAATAGTCGTAACTTTGCCAACAAGGTATGGAATGCAGCCAGATTTATTATGATGAACATGGAAGGGAAAACCATAACTGAGCCCCAAGAATCAGAGTTGATGGATGCAGATAAATGGATTTTATCTAAAGTTAATACAACGGCAAAGGATATGACTTACAATCTGGATCACTTTGAACTGGGAATTGCAGTACAAAAGGTATATGATTTTATCTGGGATGAATTTTGTGATTGGTACATTGAAATGGTAAAACCAAGACTTTATAATACGGAAGACGGTGTGTCTCAGAATGCGGCACTCTGGACTTTGAAAACCGTATTAATCAATAGTTTAAAGCTGCTTCACCCATATATGCCATTTGTTACAGAGGAAATTTTCTGCACCTTACAGCAGGAGGAAGAATCCATTATGATTTCCCAGTGGCCTGAGTATAGGGCAGAGTGGAACTATCAGGAAGCAGAAGAAGCAGTTGAGACCATTAAGGAGGCAGTTCGGGGAATCCGCAATGTGCGTACGGAAATGAATGTACCGCCCTCAAAAAAGGCAAAGGTATATGTGGTATCTGTCAAGGAAAAAGTCAGGGGAATTTTTCAGCACAGCAAAGTATTCTTCCAGACTTTGGCTTATGCCTCTGAGGTGATAATCCAAGAGGATAAAGAGGGGATTGGAGAGGATGCGGTGTCTGCGGTGACTCCGGATGCAGTGATTTATATGCCCTTTGCAGAACTGGTTGATATTGAAAAGGAAGTGGAACGCCTGAAAAAAGAGGAAGAGCGTTTGACCAAGGAGCTTGCCAGAGTCAACGGTATGCTGAATAACGAAAAGTTTGTAAGCAAGGCACCGGAAGCGAAAATTCAGGAGGAAAGAGATAAGCTTACAAAATATACACAAATGATGGAGCAGGTTCAGGAAAGACTTTCAAATCTGAGAAAAAAATAGAACCATGGGTTTTTGCATCATAACTGTAAAGGTATCAAACGGTTACGAAAGAGCAATATAAGATCAACATAAGTGTCCTGCAAAGGCAGGACACTTATGTTGTGCAGTGAAAAGATGGCAGTAACTGTTCAGTAGGTCTGTGCATTTACTGCACAGACCATAAGAAAAAGTGGATATAACAGGCAAAGAACCATTGCCGTAGGCAATTTTGCATGGTTCTTTGCTTGTAACTATGAAGGTACTGAATAGTTACAGATGGCTGCTGATATGGATTGTGAAAAATGGTAGTGCGGCAATAAATTTTTATAGACGACAAAATTTGCTTGTATCTTTTCAAAAAATAGATATAATGTAACTGTTCAGTAGGTCTGTGCATTTACTGCACAGACCGTAAGAGATTCCTGTGATACGTTAGAGAATATCAGAAAAAGGTGAGAAACCATGACATACCGGCAGGCGGTGGAAAAAGTTTTAAGTCTTCCCCAATTTTCCAAAACAGATGGATTTGCCAATGCCAGGGCATTGATCAAAGCACTGGGGGAACCTCAGAGACAACTGAAAATCATCCATGTGGCAGGCAGTAATGGCAAGGGATCGGTGTGTGCTTTTACCGCATCCATGCTGCGGGAAGCGGGATTTCAGGTGGGATTGTTTACCTCTCCTCATTTATTGGAGATTACAGAGCGAATCCAGCGAAATGGCAGACCGATTTCTCAAGAGGATTTTTTTAAGGTCTATGAACAGGTGGACAAAGCGGCAAAAGAAAATCAAAAACAGGGGTTGGAATATCCGAATTTCAGCACATTTCTCTTTGGGATGGCATTGGTATATTTTAAAGAACAGCAGGTGGACTATGGAGTGATAGAGACCGGGCTGGGCGGGAGAATAGATGCGACCAATGTGGTGGAACATCCTGTGGCTGCTGCCATTACCTCCATCAGTTTAGAACACACTCAATTTTTAGGAGATAGCTTGCCTCAGATTGCCAGAGAGAAAGCAGGAATTTTTAAAACCGGCACTCCGGCACTTGTGGGCGTGAACCCCTTAGAAGTAACAGAAGTTCTAGTACAGGAGGCAAGGCGAAAAAACATAGAAATTATTAAGATTTCTGAAAAAGATTATGAAATTTGTGAAAAAAACCACAAACATATTGATTTTTCTCTCAATGTTAAGTATTATGGTTACGTCAGAGTTTCACTGCCTTATTCTGCCTTGTATCAGGTGGAAAATGCAGTTTTGGCAATTAGAATTCTAGAACAGCTTTTAGCGAAAGAACAGCTAATCCCCAAGGTAATTCAAGAAGGTCTGCACAAAACCTGCTGGCCTGCCCGTATGGAACAGATAAAACCCGGTATATATTTAGACGGCGCCCACAATCAGGACGGCATCCGGGCTTTTTTGGATACGGCAAAGGAATTGACTGATGGTCATAATTGTGTTCTTTTGTTTGGGGCAGTAAAGGAAAAAAATTATGAAAAAATGATAGCAGATCTTACAGGGACTTTGCGGTGCAGCCATATTTTGGCAGCCCCTTTGCACACACCTCGAAGTCTGACAAAAGAAGAGCTCTGTCTGACATTTGATAAATATGCAAATAACAAGATAACCATCTGTGACAATACGGAGGAAGCATTTCGGAAAGCACTGGCACAAAAGGGGCAGGAAGAAATACTGTTTTGTGTGGGTTCTCTGTATCTGGCAGGTGAGATTAAGATGATGATGGGAGAATGATAAAATGATTAACTTTGAAGAAGAATTAAAAAAATTTCATCCAAGCTTGGAAGTGGAAGAGGCGGAGGAAGCAATCTACAACCATGATATGACAGACATGATGGATATTTTGAAAGAGATTATCAAAGATTCTAAAGAAAAGGGATAACTGTTTGTGCTTTCACAGTTGCGAAAAGGGACAATAATCAGACAGGTGTGCCTGTAATGGGCAGAATGGAGTGAGAAATGAATTGTTATCATTGTGGCGCAGAATTAGCGGAAAACGATTTCTGTACCTCCTGTGGTGCAGATGTTAAGGTTTATAAAAAGATTATCTGGCTTTCCAACCATTATTATAATGAGGGTTTGGAGAAGGCGGCAGTCCGGGATTTATCCGGGGCAGCAGTGAGCCTGAAACAGAGTTTAAAATACAATAAGAAAAATATTAAGGCAAGAAATCTGCTGGGCTTAGTCTATTATGAGATGGGAGAGATCGTTTCAGCTTTAAGTGAATGGGTAATCAGCAAGAATATGCAGAATAAGAAAAATGTAGTGGATGACTATATTAAAGCAGTGCAGTCAAACCCTGCCAAGTTAGAGGAGATCAACCAGAGCATAAAGAAATATAATCTTGCACTGATTTATTGTAGACAGGGCAGTATGGATTTGGCGATTATACAGCTGAAAAAGATTTTGCTGGTGAATCCAAAACTTATTAAGGCAAGGCAGCTTTTGGCTTTAATTCACTTAAAAAACGGTGACTATAATCTGGCAGCAAAGGAATTGAAGAGGGCAGAGGAGATTGATTCCAACAATACCATGACACTGCGGTATCTTCGGGAATTGGAGTTGGTGCGGGGAAAGAAAGTGAACAACGTGACCAATGAGCCCAGAAGAGAAAACAAGGTTACTTACAAGGTAGGAAATGATACTGTAATCCAGCCAAAGGAATACAAAGAAAATACCGGAATGTCAACGGTGATAAATATTATTATCGGCTTGCTGCTGGGTGCGGCACTGGTTTGGTTTGTGGTGGTGCCGGCAAAGGTAAGCCTTACCAGAACGGAAGCAGATGCGGAGATCAAGCAGTACAATGAGCAGGTGGCAGCCAAGGAGACTGCCATGGAAGAAATGGAAACAAATTTAAGTGATTTGGAAAGTAAGAATAAGAGTTTGCAGCAACAGATAGAGGGTTACGAAGGTGATAATGGCGTACTGACTGCTTATGATTCCTTGTTGAAAGCATCTGCCCTTTATTTGGAAGGCAAATCCACAGAGGCGGCAGAGGCTGTTTCCGGAATTACAGAACAGACGGTCAACGGAGCAAAGGAAGGCTTCCAGATCATGTATGCTAAGATTAACAGTGAGGTCATGGGTAAGGCAGCCAAGGAATATTATGACAATGGTTATGCAGCTTATACCAAGGGCAGGTATGAGGAGGCGGTAGAAAACCTGCAGAAGTCCTTTGCCATTGACAATACTTCGGTGATGGCACTTTATTACACCGCCCGTTCCTATCAAAAGATGGGGGACAATGAAAATGCAGCCAAAACTTTTCAAGAGGTAATTGAGAAATTTCCTGGTACAAAATCTGCCAGAGATGCACAGGCAAACCTGCCGTCAGTAACAACCACAACAGAGTAATTTGGAAGTAATTGTTAGTACAGGAATGTGCATTTACTGCACAGTTTATGAGAAGACATAGAGAAGTGATGAAACACAAAGGAAAAGCGATGACAGTGGTCATCGCTTTTAATTATGTCGAAATTTAGCAGAAAGAGGTGTAGAATATGGAAGAAATAGTGAAATTAGAGGGAGATGTATTATGGATTCAGGTACCAAGAGAGTTGGATCACCATAATTGTGGTGCAATCAGGGAGGCGGCAGATCAGATGTTGTTACAGCATCCGGTGCGTGAAGTGCTTTTTGATTTTGCAGGTACAGAATTTATGGACAGCTCCGGCATCGGGGTAATTGTGGGACGATATAAGAATATTAAATGTTTTGGCGGCATGGTCAGTGCCATTCATTTAAACGAAAGAATCCGTAAGATATTTTTACTGTCCGGTTTAACGAAAATGATAACAATTTATGAGCAGGAGGCTTAGCATGCGGGAAAATAATATGAAAATAGAGTTTGACAGTGTATCAGAAAATGAGGGTTTTGCGAGGGTGGCAGTGGCTGCTTTTGCCTCAAATCTAAATCCTACGCTGGAGGAGATAGAGGATATCAAGACTGCCGTATCGGAGGCAGTTACCAATGCCATTATCCATGGTTATCCCTATAGTGTGGAGAAGATTTGGCTGGAGGCATCCATACGGGAGCAAACCTTGTTTTTGCAGGTAAAGGACAATGGCTGCGGCATTGAAAATATTGCCAAAGCCATGGAACCTATGTATACCACCAGACCGGATTTAGAGCGTTCCGGTATGGGTTTTGCCTTTATGGAGGCCTTTATGGATGATATACATATTGAGAGTCAAGTGAATCATGGAACTACGGTGTTTATGAAAAAGACAATTTGTGGCGGTGAAGAGCAGGAATAAAGAGGGGAAAATGGTGGACCATACAATCGAATTAATTGATAAATCACACCAGGGGGACAAAATAGCGAGAGATACTTTAGTAGAGGAAAATTTAGGATTGGTATGGAATGTGGTAAAACGTTTTCTGGGTCGGGGACATGATGCAGAGGATTTATTTCAGATTGGATCCATCGGTTTGCTCAAAGCAATCGATCATTTTGACACCAGCTTTCAGGTGAAATTTTCCACCTATGCAGTTCCTATGATTATGGGGGAAATCCGTAGATTTCTCCGGGATGACGGCATGATAAAAGTCAGCCGCTCCATGAAGGAAAATGCATATAAAATTAAGCTGGCACAGGACAGCATAAGAAAGCGATCCGGCAGAGAACCAACCATAGAAGACTTGGAACGGGAAAGTCAGCTTTCCAAGGAAGAGATTCTTCTTGCCATGGATGTTCAGATGGAGGTGGAATCAATTTATCGTTCGGTATATACGGGAGATGGAAATGAAATCTGTCTGGCAGATAAAATTGCAGACAAAAAAGATGAAAACGAATCATCCATGAACAAAATTGTGCTGGAAGAATTGATGAAGGAACTGGAAGAAAAAGAGCGCAGGCTGATTGTGCTGCGCTACTTTGAGGACAAGACCCAGACCGAGACAGCAAAACGATTGGGCATCAGTCAAGTGCAGGTGAGCCGTTTAGAAAAAAAAATACTGCTGAGAATGCGGGGGAAGCTGTCTTAACAAAACAGAATTTTGGCACTGGTATGGATAGAGTGTGCAGCTCCATATGGAATAGTAATGCCTATATTTATACATCAATACTTGTCAAAGAAATGGGGATAATGTTATACTGTGGGAAACAAAAGGGAAAGGAATGTAATTGTGCAGTACCTTCGCAGTTACAAAGGGAGTAAATATGTTTCGATTGTGGGCAAAGATTTGGAAAAACGGCAAAATGAAGCAGGATACAGTGATTGAAAACGGAGAGAAAGATACCAGAACACACAAGGTATTTCAGGCACTGGAGCAGGTGTGTTATCAGTTTGATCTGAGCGTTCCCATGTGGTTAGATACCAATATCGAGGAATTTAAAAAAGTGGGTAAGACAAAGTTTTATCAGGACAGTTTTGGTGAAAGCATTTCCTTTGATGCGTTGGAAATTCAGGTTATCCAAGAGGATATGCCTTGGGAATAAACAAGGAATCATGCCGCTGTTACTGTGGGCAGGGAATCTGTAAATCGCAGCAAAAGAGCAGAATCGTGTTAGTATTCGGCATATTTAAGGTGGAAAACAAGGGCATATGTTTGTATACTATAACCAAAAGAAAACAATAAAGCAAAGGAGTATATGGGATGAATTTTGCAGCAGTTTACCATAGGATGGCAGACAACATGTGCTATCCGTTAAATGATGATGATTTGATTATCAATATAAAAACCGCTTATGACGTAAAGCAGGTATTTCTCCATTATGGTGATCCGTTTGAAAGTGGAATCTTAGGGGGAAATCAGGTGTGGAACGGCAAACGGGAGGAAATTGTTTTTAAAAAACGGCTGGAACATCATATCTGGTGGACAACCACTGTAAAGCCGCAGTTTAAACGGTGCAGGTATTATTTTGAACTGATTACCGCAGAGGAACAGGTGTGGTATTATACGGAAAACGGATTCTATGATGAGGAGCACAGGCAGAAATACGCAGGTACCATGCAGTGTTTTACCTTTCCCTGGATGAATCCGGCAGACATCGGCAGAACGCCTCACTGGGTGACTTCCACTGTGTGGTATCAGATTTTTCCGGAGCGTTTCTGTAACGGTGATCCCAGTATTAATCCAAAGGATACGCTTCCATGGGCGGGACCGGAAGATAAAGTGACGAATGAGCAGTTCTACGGCGGTGATTTAAAAGGAATTGACAGTAAGCTGAATTATCTGGAGGATTTAGGAATCACCGGCTTGTATCTGACACCCATCAATACAGCAGAGACCAGCCACAAGTACGATACCACCGACTATGAGAAAATAGATCCCCATTTTGGAGATAAGAAAGTGATGCAGGAACTGGTTGCCCATGCCCATGAAAAAGGTATGCGTGTGATGCTGGATGGTGTGTTCAACCACTGTGGATGGATGTTTCAACCATGGCAGGATGTGGTGGAAAAAGGACCGGAATCCGAATATTTTGACTGGTTTATGGTAAACGAATGGCCATTCCGACGCAACGAACACAACACCAGAAAAGGAAGATACTATTCCTTTGCCTTTGCGGATTTTATGCCCAAATTAAACACCAATAATCCCAAGGTGATAGAATACCTGCTGGGTGTCTGCGAAATGTGGGTACGGGAATACGATATTGACGGACTGCGTTTGGATGTGGCAAATGAGATTTCCCATAAGTTCTGCAAGCTTCTGCGGGAGCGTATGCGTTCTTTAAAGCCGGATTTTTATATTTTAGGGGAAATTTGGCATGATTCGGTGGAATGGCTTCGGGGAGATGAATTTGACGGGGTTATGAACTATCCCTTGGCAGGAAGCATCTTGGAATTTTGGATTAACGAAGAAAAAGGCAAGCATGAATTTGAGTACGCCATCAATCGCTGCTATACCATGTATACCCAGCAGATAAATGATGCATTGTTTAATCTGCTGGATTCCCATGATACCATCCGCCTGATTACAAAGATGGGCAGTTTGGATAAGTTTTATCAGCAGATGGCAGTTTTGTTTGCCATGCCGGGTAGTACTTGTATCTATTATGGTACAGAGCTGGCTTTGGAGGGAAGCTTTGATCCGGACTGCAGAAGGTGTATGCCTTGGAAAGAGATTGAAGCAGGATGTTATGATGATAAGATTGCGATTATGAAGCAGTTGATTCGACTTAGAAAAGAAAATCCACTGTTTCGTAGCAGAAACTTCCATTTTACGGAAGAGTATAAGGAAAACCGTCTGGTGGAATTTATAAAACTGGACAATTACGGCAGCGACAAAATGCAGGTGCTTCTAAACTGTACCCAAGGGGATGTGAAGGTACATGCAGTTGGAGAAATTTTATTTGCTCATGGTTATGAGGAAGGTATTTTAAAGAAAGATGGAGTCTTAATTTCAAAAATGTAAGAGAAGGTTCCGGAGAGCCCCTGACGGTTTTCTGGAACCTTTCTAAAATCTTGGCGGTAAGGTTTTTTGAATCAATACTTTTCTTGCGGCTGATTTTGTGGTATTATGGAAGAATATTAGTGCATTAATGACTTAGGGAGGAAACATTGTGGAAGAAGAAAAAGAAGTAGTATCCAAAAATTTTATTGAACAAATCATAGAAAAGGATTTGGAGGAAGGAACTTACGACAGTGTATGTACACGTTTCCCACCAGAACCAAATGGTTATCTTCATATCGGACATGCCAAGTCCATATTATTAAATTATGGGCTTGCCAAAGAATATCAGGGATCTTTTCATATGCGTTTTGATGATACCAATCCAACAAAGGAAAAACAGGAATTTGTAGAGTCCATAAAAGAAGATATACAGTGGCTTGGTGCTGACTGGGGTGAAAATATTTTCTTTGCATCCGATTACTTTGATGCCATGTATCAGGCAGCAGTGAAGCTGATCAAAAAAGGCAGGGCATATGTGTGTGATTTAAATGCGGAAGAAATCAGAGAGTACCGGGGCACCTTAAAGGAACCGGGAAAGGAAAGTCCATACAGAAACAGAACCGTAGAAGAGAATCTCCGGTTGTTTGAGGAGATGAAGGAGGGCAAGTATCAGGACGGAGAAAAGGTGCTTCGGGCAAAAATTGATATGGCATCTCCAAATATTAATATGCGTGACCCGATTATCTACCGGGTGGCTCGTATGACACACCACAATACGGGAGATAAGTGGTGCATTTATCCTATGTATGATTTTGCCCATCCCATTGAGGATGCCATAGAAGGGATAACCCATTCCATCTGTACCTTGGAATTTGAGGATCACAGACCATTGTATGAATGGGTGGTAAAGGAATTGGAGTATGAAAAGCCTCCAAAGCAGATTGAATTTGCCAAGCTTTACTTAACCAATGTGGTAACCGGTAAGCGTTATATCAAAAAGCTGGTGGAGGATGGCATTGTGGATGGCTGGGATGATCCCCGCCTTGTTTCCATTGCCGCCTTGAGAAGAAGAGGATTTACACCGGAATCTCTGCGAAATTTTATTGAGCTGTGTGGTGTGTCAAAGGCGCAGAGTTCGGTGGATTATGCTATGCTGGAGTATTGCATCCGCGAGGATTTGAAGATGAAAAAACCAAGAATGATGGCTGCTTTAGATCCTATAAAATTGGTGATAGATAATTATCCGGAGGGACAGGTAGAGTATTTGGATGTGGCAAATAATCTGGAAAATGAAGAACTGGGATTTCGAAAAGTCCCCTTTTGCAGAGAACTTTACATTGACAGAGAGGACTTTATGGAGGAACCGCCCAAGAAATATTTCCGGCTGTTTCCGGGCAATGAAGTACGTCTGATGCATGCATACTTTGTAAAATGTGAAAGCTTTGTAAAGGATGAAATGGGTAAGGTCATTGAGGTGCACTGCACCTATGATCCGGAGACCAAGGCAGGTTCCGGTTTTACCGGACGCAAGGTGAAGGGAACCATTCACTGGGTACCGGCACCCTTTGCAGTAAAAGCGGAAGTAAGACTCTATGAAAATATTGTAGATGAGGAAAAAGGGGTGTATAATGAGGATGGAAGTATCAATGTAAATCCAAACTCATTAACCGTTTTGAAAGATTGCTGTCTGGAACCGAGTTTTGATCATGTGAAAGCATATGACAGTTTTCAGTTTGTGAGACAGGGATATTTCTGTGTGGATTGTAAGGACTCCACACCGGAACAGTTGGTTTTTAACCGTATTGTTTCATTAAAGAGTTCATTTAAATTAGAGAAAAAATAGCAGGAGGTAAATTGGGATGAGTATTTTTGACGGATTGGGAAAATTTGGATTGGGAGATTTGGCATCTTCTAATGTATTTGAGGAGGAGAAAAAAGAGGAAAGTAAAGCCACCGCTGCTGCAGCTAAGTCACCGGAGGATGTGGAAGCAGAAATGCTGTTGGATAAGAAGTATCAGTGTCCTCAGTGTGAGAAGGAGTTTACTTCTAAGATGGTTCGGCAGGGCAAGGCAAAATTAGCGGGACAGGAGATGGATCTGCGTGTTATCTATGAGAATATTGACATGACAAAGTATGATGTTGTGATGTGTCCCCATTGTGGATATGCGGCATTGAACCGCTATTTTGGTGCATCAACTTCAACTCAGTTGAAGTTAATCAAAGAAAACATCTCCATGAAATTTCAGCCAAAGGAATTTAATGGAAAAATCTATTCCTATGATGAAGCCATTGAGCGATATCAGATGGCATTGATCAATGCCTTGGTGAAAAAATCCAAAGCCAGTGAAAAGGCAGATATCTGTTTGAAAAGTTCCTGGCTGGTCCGCGGTAAAATGGAAACATTAGATCCCCAAAAGGATGCAGAGGAGATTCAGAAACTTAAAGAACAGGAAAAAGAATTTTCCAAGAATGCCTTTGACGGTTTTGTAAAGGCAAGAAGTACAGAGTCTTTCCCCATGTGCGGCAGAGATGAATATTCTACGGATTACCTGATTGCAGCGTTGGCATATAAAAATGAAAAGTATGATATTGCTATGCGTATGTTGGGCGGTGTGATTACCGGTCAAAATGTGAATCCCCGTCTCAAAGAAAAAGCGAGGGATCTGAAAGATGAAGTTGTGAAGAAGACCAAGGCATAGCCATAGAATTGATGATTGTGTATGAATGAAATTACCATGAATTTAGATACCTCGGCAAAGAAGCCTATGTATGAGCAGATTTACGAGTATATTAAGAAAGAGATTCAAAAGGGTCATATAAAACCGGAAGAACGGCTGCCATCCACCAGAGCACTGGCAGCCCATCTTCAAGTCAGCAGAAGTACCATAGACTTAGCTTATGAACAGTTGATTTCTGAGGGCTATATTGCTTCTGTACCCTGTAAAGGTTATTATGTGGATCAAATCGAAGGTTTATATGATTTTAAAAGTGGAAATCTCCATTTTCAGAATCCTGAGGAAAGGACTTTGGTGCAAACTTCACAGAAGCCCAAGTATCTGGTGGATTTTAAGACTTCCGGAATTGATTTAGACAGTTTCCCATATAATACATGGAGGAAGCTGTCTAAATCAATTTTGTCAGACCATGAAAAAGAATTGTATACCATGGGAAACCCTAAGGGAGAATGGGAGTTTCGTGTTACCATCAGCAGATATCTTCGTCAGTCCAGAGGTGTGGACTGTGAACCGGAGCAGATTGTGGTGGGTGCTGGAAGTGAGTATCTGCTGTTTCTCGTCAGCCAGATGTTGGGAAAAGTTTCCATAGCCATGGAAAGTCCCACTTACAAGCAGGCATATCATGTGCTGAAGAGTCTGAATCACCCCATTGAGATGGTTTCCATGGATAAGGCAGGTCTCAAAGTGGAGCATCTAAAAGAAAGCAGTGCCCAAGTGGCTTATGTGATGCCTTCCCATCAGTTTCCCTTGGGAATCGTGATGCCTTTAAAGCGGCGTATGGAGCTGTTGTCTTGGGCTGCCCAGAAAGAGGAACGCTATATCATTGAAGATGATTATGACAGTGAATTCCGATATAAGGGAAAGCCGATTCCCGCTCTGCAGGGCTATGACAGAAAAGATAAGGTGATATACTTGGGAACCTTTTCCAGATCCATTGCACCGGCAATTCGAATCAGTTATATGGTGCTGCCCAAAACCTTGCTGAGTTCCTTTGAAAAATCCTGTGGCGTGTATTCCTCCACAGTTTCCAGAATTGACCAGAGCATTGTGAATGACTTTATTACTTATGGTTATTTCGAACGTCATTTAAATAAAATGCGTGCAGTGTATAAAAGCAAGCATGACTGTCTGATTGCGGGATTGAAATGTTTGCAGAAAGTATGTACGATCGAAGGTGAAAATGCGGGGGTACATATGCTTTTAAAGATGCAGAATTCACGCAGGGAAGAGGAATGGATTGCATTGGCAGAGAAAGAGGGAATTAAAGTATACGGTTTATCAGAATACTATATTTCCAAGGAAGATATTCCGGATACAAAATTGATTTTGGGATATGCTAATTTAAAGGAAGAGGATATTGTCACAGCGTGCAATAAATTACAGAAAGTATGGCAATAATTTGTTAGATTCTAACAGTTTTGAAAAAAAGCTTGCAAAATGGGATATTTTGGGGTATCATTCTATATAGTGATATGCAAAGTGAAAAATATCATATATAACCACAGCAAAAAAGCTAGGAGGAGTATGAGATGGCTACAACAAAGAAAACAGAAACCAAAAAAGAAGATGTTAAGGTGACAGCAGCAGAAGTGAAAGCTGATACAGTGAAAGAAGCACCAAAGGCTGAAGAAAAGAAGACAACAGCAAAGAAGACAACAACAAAGAAAACAACAGCAAAGAAAACCACTGCGTCTAAGGCGGAAACGGAAGCAAAGAAAACTACAACCACCAGAAAGGCTGCACCTAAGAAAAAAGAAGTTGTTCCTAAGATTGTTCTTGAATATAAACACATTTCAGTGGATGATGCTGAATTGATGGAGCGTTTTAAGGAAATCTGGATAGGTCAGATGGGAAGAACAGAGAGCGAAATCGATGATTTGGTTGCTTATGTAAAGCCGGAAGATTATAAAGCATATTTTGTAGTAAACGGTATTGATACTGTTCAGGTATTTATCTAAGAATAGTGTATCGTTAGAGGTAACATAAAAAGTACTCCATTTTCAATGGAGTACTTTTTATGTTTTGTAAGATTAATTATTTTATAAACAAAAACGAAGTTGAGTGCCGGTATTACTTACACTAAGTTAATATAACTTCTGGAGGGTTCCGGTTTTGCTTGCTGCGGCATTGTTACATCATCAAAATCATTGTCCTCCTCAAACAGCTCATTGTCCTCTTCCCGTTTCCGGGTAAAAAATACCACAAGAGAACCGACAGCGGCTAAAAAGCCAATTAGAATAAGTAATTTTTTAAAGAATTTTGACATTGTATCATTCCCCTTTCATGCTTCTTATTTTTACCATTGTAATATGTTTTAAAACAAAATGGAAGTAATTTCTAATAATTTCTATATTTTTTATATTTTATATAGTATAATATAGAAAAATACAGATTGCTTTCAAAAAAGCAGGGAAGGAGAATTTTATGAGAAATCGCATGGGGGATGTTTTATGGGGTTTGATTTTCATTGTATTGGGGGTAGGCTTTGCCGGCAATGCCTTTCATATCTGGAACTTTGATTTGTTCTTTGCCGGCTGGTGGACATTATTTATTATTGTACCTTGTGCCGTCAGCATAATCCAGAGCGGAGCAAAAAGCGGTAATGTGATTGGTTTGATTGTGGGGATTTTATTACTGTTATCTGCTCAGGATGTGCTGAGGGGTGTTTCCATTGGAGAATTGATTATTCCTGTGATCTTTGTGGTAATTGGATTGAATTTTCTCTTTCGCAATTATCAGAATCGGGGAATCAAAAAAGAAGCAAAGACTATGTATGCCAATGGAAAGGTTACAAATGATTTGGTGGCAATTTTCAGCGGCAGAAAAGTAAGCTATCAGGGAGAAGAATTTTGGGGTGCCAATGCCACTGCCATTTTCGGTGGTGTGGATTTAGATCTGCGTGAGGCGGTGTTTACAGAAGATGTGGTAATTCAGGCAACGACTGTTTTTGGCGGTATTGGTATTTTTTTGCCGGAAAATGTATCTGTGAAGGTAAATTCCATTCCTATTTTCGGTGGTGTAACCAATAAGACCGGCAATGCAGCAGGCAGGGAAATTACGGTATATCTCAACGCAACCAGCATTTTTGGCGGCATTGAGGTAAAGTAATGACTGTGAGTACAGTTGTTATGGTTGTCGAAAATAGTCTGAATGAATCCATTGAGTTTTTATAGAATAGTTGTTATACTGTATGCGAAGAAAACAGCGTGGAGTGATAGAACCTATTCTAAATCTTAAGAGTATAAGTAGAGCTAGGAGTAATCAGAATGAAGAAATTAAACAAAACAAGAAAAGGGAAAAAACTATTAATATTATTTCTGTGTGGTATGCTGACAATTCCCACGTTAACAGCCTGTACTGCCGGTTCAAAGCTTATCTTTATGGGACGTCTGTCGGGTAATGAGGTATTTCGTATTGGCAGCAATGTCTGCACTTTGCCGGAGTTAAAGGTGTATCTCACCACCGCACAAAAGCAATATGAAAATATTTTGGGTGTTGATATGTGGGAGAGAGATTTTGGAGGTGTTACGTTAGAATCCTATTTGAAAGAGACAATTCTGGGACAGATTGCACAGATCAAAAGTATGACATTGCTGGCGGAGGAATATGGAATCGAACTTTCCGAGGCAGAGCAAAAAAAGGTTTCTGAGGCAGCAAAAAAGTATTATGATTCTCTTAATGATGCAGAGAAGAAATATTTAGAGGTGGAGGAGGAAACCATTGCTGATTTGTATCGGGATTATGCCCTGGCCAATAAAGTTTATGAAGAGATTACCCAGAATGTGGAAACGGAAGTCAGTGATGATGAGGCAAGAAAAATTACGGTACAGGAGATTTTGCTGAAAGTGAATGAAGAGGATACAGAAGAACAGAAAAAAGAACAGTATAAGAAAGCGAAAAGGATTTTAAGACAGGCAAAGAAGGATGACGCAAACTTTTTGGAAATTGCAGAAGAAAACAGTGAAAATGAAATCATTGAATATACCTTTGGCAAGGGAGAGCAGGAGCAGGAAATTGAGATTGCTGCATTTAATCTTGCCACAGACCAGATAAGTGATATTGTGGAGACCAGCAGCGGTTATGTGATAATGAAATGTGTCAGCAATTTTGACCGAGAGCAGACCGATGCCAATAAGGCAGAAATTGTAAAGAAGCGGAAAACAGAGGCGTTTGATGATATTTATGAGGAATTTATCAGCAAGCAGCCATCCCAGTTGAATGATAAGCTGTGGGAATCTATTACATTTACAGATGATGATGAAATTAATAACATGACATTTTTTGAAGTTTATAATGAAGTATTTGGAGTGTAAGTAAAATGACAACACAGCAGGAGAGTCAGACAGAAAAAAGTTATGAAAAGATGTTGCGAAATGCATTTATTGCATATGAGGAGATTTACAGGGTAGATGTGGACCATAATTATTATCAGATGGTTTATCCTGTAACGGAGCAGGTAAAAGAAGGAGAGTATGAAAAATTCCTTCAAAAGCGTTTTGACAGTGGAAAAATTGTAAAAGAGGATCAGGATCAGGTATGGAAGTTTTTGTCCCTCAAAGGGATTCACGAAAATCTTAAGAAAGATGATTATGTGGAACGGAAGTATCGCAGAACTTTGGAAAGAGAGCAGAGGGAATGGTTTCTGGCTTGTGTTACAGTGCTGGAACGGCAGGAAGAGAGACCAACTACCGTTACTATAGCCATAAGAAGTATTGAAAACCTGTTTTTAGAAGAACCAAAGAAGAAACCATTGCATACTGCCCAGGAAAGTCCGGAGGCAGCCGGTTTCGCTAAGGTGGATTTTCTGTCAAGAATGTCACATGATATCAGAACTCCTATGAATACCATTATAGGTATGACAGGAATTGCAAGATCCCACATGGATGATAAAACCCGGGTGATGGACTGCTTAAATAAAATAACAGTGGCAAGCAATCATTTACTGGCATTGATTAATGAAGTGCTGGATATGAGCAAGATTGACACCGGCAAGATGAGCCTGCACAATGAGGCTTTTTATCTGCCCAATTTGCTGGACGACTTGATACATATGGTGAGAACCCAGGTGAATGAAAAAAATCATCAGCTTGATTTGAAAATTCTACATTTAGAACATAAATACCTGATAGGCGACAGTCTGCGGATACAGCAGGTCTTTATGAATATGATAAGTAATGCGATTAAGTACACTCCTGCGGGAGGAAAGATTACCATTGAGGTACTGGAACAGCCGGAAAGTGGTGGAGATTACAGTTGCTTTACCTTTGTGTTTCAAGATAATGGAATGGGAATGTCTCAGGAATTTGTACAACAGATCTTTGAGCCTTATGTAAGAGAGAAAAAAGCAGCGGTGGAGAAAATACAAGGCACCGGACTGGGTATGTATATTTCCAAGAATATTGTACAGATGATGGGTGGAGATATTAAGGTGGAAAGTAAGGTGGGGATTGGATCACGCTTTACGGTTTCCATTCCGCTGCAATATGATCCGGACCAAAATTCGAAGCGGCAGACAGCACAGGAGCAGGCAGAACACTATTTGGAAGAATTGAAACAGGCTGATTTTACAGGAAAAAGAATCTTGTTGGCGGAAGATAATGATTTCAATTTGGAAATTGCCCAGGAAATGCTGGAGAGTACGGGAATACAGGTGGTGATTGCCAGAGATGGTATGGAAGCGGTGGAATATTTTAAGGACAACTCCACGGGCTATTTTGATATGATTTTTATGGATATTCAAATGCCGGGACTGAATGGGTATGAGGCAACCAGACAGATTCGGGCAGAAGAGCATTCCGATGCAGGGGATATTCCCATTATTGCCATGACGGCAGATGCTTTTGCGGAGGATGTACAGGCAGCAAAGAGTGCAGGTATGAATGAACACATTGCCAAACCGCTGGATGTGGAAAAGCTGTTAAAGACACTTTATCGTTGGCTGGGGCAATAGACAGGATGAAAGGGAACAGCAGCACAGTCACAAAAAATATGGTTAATTACCAATGGATATATTGTTTTTTGAAGAATAGTATGATATAATAGCCGAAAATCGAATAGGATATCTGGTGCCAATGAGATTTGGTTTCAATACAAATCTCAGGGGGTAAAAGGGAAACCGGTGAAAGTCCGGTACGAACTCGTCACTGTAAGCAAGGAGTGTAAGGCTTTCGTGGAAACGGCCACTGAATTTTTGGGAAGGCAGCCTTATATGAAGAGAGGTAAGTCAGGAAACCTGCCAGATATTTTGGTGCAGGAATACACATTCCAGACCACGAGTAACTGGTCGTACCGTCAGCATGCAGCCAGGCTGCAAGCTTTTTTGTCCAGACCTACAGTGTAATACTGGAGGTGTTTTCGTTGTGCTTTTTTCGATATTTTAGAAAGTGGTAAGCCCACATACAAGGAGGAAAAGTATATGAAAATGAAACAGGTGACAAAGATGCTTGCAGCTTTTAGTATGGCAGCAGTAGTAATGGCTGGCTGCGGCAATGGAGCCACAGAGGAAGTGCTGAACAATAACGAAAGCGTGGAAGAAAACACGGAGATTGGTGAATCACCAGAGGAATCCCAAGAAGAAACCTTAGATTCTCAGGAGAAGAGTGTTCAGGAAGAAAGCGAGCAGGAAAACAACAGCCAAGAGGCTGCGGATGAGGAAGAAGATTACACGACAGGAGATGCATCCTTGGATAATACCAGAAATCAAGATGAAATCGGTGAAAATGAACTTTTGGTGATAAGCTTTGGTACCAGCTTTAATGACAACAGACGCCTGACCATTGGTGCGGTGGAAAACAAGATGGAAGAAGCTTTTACAGACTATTCGGTAAGACGTGGCTTTACCAGCCAGATTATTATTGATCATGTGAAGAAAAGAGATCAAGTGACCATTGACAATGTGGAGGAAGCCTTAAATCGTGCTGTGGACAATGGTGTAAAACGTCTGGTGATTCAGCCAACTCACTTGATGGATGGTTTGGAATACAATGATGTGGTACAGGAAGTGGCAGAGTATTCAGACAGTTTTGAAAAAGTAGCAGTAGGTAAGCCGTTACTGACTTCGGATGAGGATTTTCAGGCGGTGATGAAGGCAATCACAGATGCCACTGCATCCTATGATGATGGAGAAACTGCCATCTGCTTTATGGGACATGGTACTGAGGCAGCTTCCAACAGTGTTTATGAAAAAATGCAGAATATGCTTACCGAAGCAGGTTTTGCAAACTATTATGTAGGAACCGTAGAGGCAGAACCAACTTTGGAGGATGTTTTGGCAAAGGTACAGGCAGGGAAATATAAGAAAGTAGTGTTAGAGCCTTTGATGATTGTTGCCGGCGACCATGCCAACAATGATATGGCAGGTGACGAGGAGGGGTCTTGGAAAAAGACCTTCGAAGATGCAGGCTATGAAGTGGAATGTATCCTGAAAGGTTTAGGTGAAATGGAGGCAATTCAGGATTTATTTGTGGAACATGCACAGGCAGCCATGGACACCATTGCAGAATAGGGGTGTAATCCATAGTGTAAGAACAGGCATAAGGGTGGTCAGTTTTTCTGCCGCCCTATGCTGGAAAAGGAAGTAGGAAACATGAAAAAATTACAGGTAATCCTGCTATTGGCAGTTATGGTATCCGCAGTATGTATCGGCTGCGGCAGGGAAGAAACCATAGGAAATGTATCGGTAAATGATACAGCACAGATTACAGAACGTATAGAAGTACAGGACAGTGATGGAGAATCACAGAAACAGCAGGAGACAGAGGAAACAAAAGAAGAGGCAGACGTTGAAAAGTCCGGGCAGGTGGCATTGAAGGAAGAGATGGCAGCTCCCATAGATGTGGTTACAGAGGACATGACACCTGTTTATGGAAAAGATATCAAGCCGGGTACTTATCAGGTGACGGTAGATTCCAGTTCCTCTATGTTTCAGATTACCTCCTGCCAGCTTATTGTGGTGGATGACGAGATGAAAGCAGTCATGACTATGAGCGGAACCGGATATGGCAAGCTTTATATGGGCACCGGGGAAGAGGCGGTGAATGCGAAAGAGGAAGATTTTATTGCTTTTCAGGAAAATGAAAATGGCGAACATACCTTTACGGTGCCGGTACAGGCATTGGATATGGGAATAAAATGTGCCGCATTCAGTGTCAGAAAGGAAAAGTGGTATGACAGAGTGCTGGTATTCCGGGCGGATTCTCTGCCGCAGGATGCCTTTGCAGAGGGAATGATCACAACAACGGAATCTTTGGCATTGACAGACGGCAGTTATCTTGTGGAGGTGGCTTTAGAGGGCGGATCAGGAAAAACCACAGTGGAATCTCCCGCAAAACTTAAGGTAGAAGACGGGAAGTCATATGCCATTATCACCTTCAGCAGTCCCAATTATGATTATATGATAGTGGATGGAGAGAAATATCTTCCAATTAATACAGAGGGAAATTCCAGCTTTGAAATTCCTGTTGGGGGATTTGATTTTAAGCTTGCAGTCAGTGCGGATACCACAGCCATGAGTACACCTCATGAAATTGAGTATACCTTATACTTTGATTCCAAGACCATCCATGAGACGGAAGAATAATATGAAGAGAGTAACAGGAAAAAGAATGTCCTGGTTACTGTTTGTTTTGGCACTTATCCTCACCTGTGCCTGTGGTGCAGATGAGGATGGGATGTCTCAGGAAAGCAGTACTGGGAAAGAAGAAAATTTAAAGACAGTTCACCAAATGGAATTAGATTATGCCAATCAGTTTCAGGTGGAGTGCTATGAAGACGGCTATCGGCTTATCACCATTGCAGATGGCGGTCAATTTTTCGTTGTACCGAAAAATAAGCCGGTGCCAAAATGGTTGAAGGAATCGGTGGTGGTGCTGCAGCAGCCCGTAGAAAACATTTATTTGGCAGCCACTTCTGCCATGGACTTATTTACTGCCTTGGATGGACTGGATGCCATTGGCTTATCCGGCACAGAGGCAGAGGGCTGGTATGTGCCGGAGGCAAAGAAGGCAATGGAGGATGGGAAAATTCTCTATGCAGGAAAGTACAGTGCTCCGGATTATGAACGGATTCTGGCAGAAAATTGTGGGCTGGCGGTGGAGTCCACCATGATATATCATAAGCCCCAGGTAAAGGAACAGTTAGAAAGCTTTGGAGTACCGGTGCTGGTGGAGCGTTCCAGCTATGAAAGCCATCCTTTGGGCAGAATGGAATGGATCAAACTGTATGGTATTCTGCTGGGGAAAGAGACAGAGGCAGAAGACTTTTTTCAGGAACAAAAAGAAAAGGTGGAATTGGTGATTCAGGAGGAAAATACAGAGCAAACGGCAGCCTTTTTTTCCATCAATTCCAATGGCTCTGTGAATGTGCGAAAGTCCGGGGACTATGTACCGAAGATGATAGAGATGGCAGGGGGCAGGTATGTGCTGCAGAATCTACAGGAAGAAGAGAATGCCTTATCTACTATGAATATGCAGATGGAGGCTTTTTATGCACAGGCAAAAGAGGCAGATGTGCTGATTTACAACAGTACCATTGAGGGGGAGATTTCCACCATGGAGGAATTGCTGCAAAAGAGCAGTCTGCTGGCAGAGTTTCGGGCAGTGAAAGAGGGAAATGTCTGGTGTACCGGGCAAAATCTGTTTCAGGATAGTACCAAACTTGCAGATGTGATTTTGGAGATGCATCAAATTTTTCAGCAGGAGGAAGGAAATTTTACTTATCTCCACAAGCTCACCCGGTAAGGAGCGAAAGAATGAAAGGAAAGAAACAAAAATCATATGTGAGATATGTTTTGGCATACTGTTTTCTACTCAGTTGTCTTATGCTGCTGATTTTGTGGAATATCAATGCAGGAAGCGTGGAAATGACCATGGGTCAGGTTTTTGAAATTCTTCTGGGACACCACAGACAGGATATGAATTATCAGATTGTCTGGGATATTCGTATTCCCAGAATTTTGGCAGCTTTGATTTTAGGGGGTGCCTTGTCTGTGGCAGGCTTTTTGTTGCAGACTTTTTTCGGCAATCCCATTGCAGGACCCTTTGTGCTGGGGATATCTTCTGGGGCAAAGCTCATGGTGGCACTGACCATGATTACTTTATTGGGGTATGGTGTAGGGATAAATTCCTGGTCTTTGATTTTGGCGGCCTTTGCAGGTGCTGTGATTTCCATGGGGTTTGTGCTTTTGGTATCGGCAAGAGTGAAAAATATGTCTATGTTGATTATCTGTGGTGTGATGATTAGCTATATTTGTTCGGCAATTACGGAATTTGTGGTTACTTTTGCAGATGATTCCAACATTGTGAATCTTCACAACTGGTCTATGGGCAGTTTCTCCGGTATGAACTTTGATAAGGTGAAAATCATGGCGGCAGTGATTGGCATTGCGTTGCTTTTGTCTTTTCTTCTGGCAAAACCCATGGGGGCTTATCAGTTGGGAGAGGAATATGCCAGAACCCTGGGGGTGAATATTTTATTTTTGCGGATGTCTCTGATTTTTTTGTCCAGTCTGCTGGCGGCAACAGTAACTGCTTTTGCAGGTCCCATTTCCTTTGTGGGGATTGCAGTGCCCCATTTGGTGAAGGGGTTACTGAAGACGGCAAAGCCTTTGGTGGTGCTGCCTGCCTGTTTTTTGGGAGGAGCAGTGTTTTGTCTGTTTTGTGACTTAATTGCCCGAACCGTATTTGCACCTACGGAGCTTAGTATCAGCTCAGTGACCGCAGTATTTGGGGCACCGGTGGTGATCTGGCTGATGATCCGCAGACATGATAGAAGTGCTTGAGTTAGGAGCGATGGATATGGATGAAAAAGAAATATATTTGCATACAGAACATCTGGCAGTGGGGTATCAGAAGCCTCTCATTGAGGAGATTGAGATTGCAGTTGCCAGAGGAGAAATTCTTACGCTGATTGGACCAAACGGTGCAGGAAAATCTACAATTTTAAAAAGCATAACCAAACAGCTTTCTTTCCACAAAGGAATTATATGGATTGACAAGAAGTCCCTTACGCAGATGTCTGGCAAAGATGTGGCAAAGAAAATGGCAGTGGTGATGACAAAACAGATTCACTCAGAATTGATGACCTGTCAGGATGTGGTTGGTACAGGCCGGTATCCCTATACCGGAAAGCTGGGTATTTTAGGCAGGGAGGACCAAGAGAAAGTGTGGGAAGCTTTAAGGTTGGTACAGGCGGAGGAACTGGCATGGCAGGAGTTTTCCAAAGTCAGTGACGGACAGCGCCAGAGAATTATGCTTGCCAAAGCCATATGTCAGGAACCGGAGCTGATTGTGTTAGATGAGCCCACCTCTTTTTTGGATATCAGACATAAGCTGGAGCTGCTGTATATTCTAAAACAGATGGTAAGGGAGAAGAAAATTGCAGTTATTATGTCTCTTCATGAATTGGATTTGGCACAGCGGATTTCTGACAAGGTGGTGTGTGTGAAGGATGGGAAAATAGATCGGTGCCAAAGGGTGGAGGAGGTCTTTGCGGGAAACTATATCACAGAGCTGTATGGAATAGAAAAAGGCAGCTTTTCAGAAAAATTTGGCACAGTGGAATTGCCTCAGGTGGAAGGAGCACCACAAGTTTTTGTGATTGGAGGCAATGGCAGTGGAATTCCCCTTTATCGAAGGCTCCAAAGGCAGGGAATACCTTTTGCGGCGGGAATCCTGCATGAAAATGATGTGGAGTATGGGGTGGCATCATCACTGGCAGTGGAGGTGGTGTCAGAACAGGCTTTTGAAGAAATCTCTGAGAAAACCTTTCAAAAAGCGGTGGAACTGATGGAAAAATGTTCCAGGGTTGTGTGTACGTTACATAGCTTTGGTACCATGAATGGAAGAAATCAAGAATTGCTAAAATTGGCGGAAGGTCAGGGAAAGGCAGAAGAAAAGTAGCTTTACAGAAAAAACTGTGCAGTTATGCACAGTTTTTTCTGTAATATTCCCAATATTATTCTGACATCAGTTTTCCTGGGGATTCACATGTACCATAATATGCTTTACTTTGGGAAAGCTTGCTTCAATGGAGTTGTGTACCCGTTCTGCAATGTTGTGTGTTTCTTTCAATGTGCGGTTTCCGTCCGCAGAAATCTCTATATCCACATAAATTCGATTGCCAAATAATCTGGTCCGCAGAAGGTCAATGGCAAGAACACCCTCTTGAGCCATGGCACAATTACGCAGTGCAGTCTCTGTTTCTTCATCACAGGATTCATCCACCATCTTTTTGATGGCGTCCTGAAAGATATCAAAGGCTGCTTTGGCAATAAAAAAGCAGATGACAAGGCTGGCAATGGGATCCAGCACCGGAAAGCCAAGGCGGGCACCGAAAATACCAATCAGTGCACCTACGGAAGACAGTGCATCAGAGCGGTGATGCCATGCATCTGCCATCAAAGCGGCAGAATCCAGTTGTTTTGCATAGTGTCTTGTGTACCAGAACATCAGTTCTTTTGCTAAAATGGAAAGAACAGCCGCCAGCAGAGCTGCAATGCCGGGAACTGCCAATTCTTCATAGCTGCCGGAAAAAATATTTCGGCAGGCAGTGAAGCCGATAAATAAGCCAGTGATAAATAGTATAGTTGCTAAAACAATGGCAGCCACACATTCCAGACGTTCATGCCCATAGGGATGTTCCCGATCCGAGTCTTTGCCGGAAAGTTTAATTCCCACAATCACCACAAAGGTGGAGAATACATCAGAAGCAGAGTGAACAGCATCACTTACCATGGCAGCAGAGTGTGCCAGCACACCTGCCAAAAGCTTTAGTACAGACAACAAAAGATTTGCAGCAATACTCACAAAAGAGACCCTCATTGCCGCTTTTTCAAATTTTTTTTCCATAACAGTTACCTCCTAAGAATTTTGTAATAGGTATGATAGCTCTATGGCACTTGCGTTTGTGGGAAATGTTAATTCATGACAATAGAAAGTTCGCAAATCGTGCTTTCTATTGTTTTAGAGAATAAAAAAACACCCACGTTAAGTAATAGCAACTACTGTCCCGCAGATGTAAAATCCACTGTCGCCGAAGCGACCCGGCTCCATAGGCGAATGCCCCGGCCTGCTCAGTTTGTACTGTATAATATGCAGTGCAAAGAGTTTTCATCATCTTACCATAAACATATGAAAAAAGCAACAGGAATGTGAAAAAAAGTAGTGATTGGTTCAAAGAAACAAAAATCAGAACAAAATATAAAAACGTTTGTTCTTTTTTGCTGGAAAAATGAGGGGCAATGTGGTATGCTAAGAACAAATATTCGTAATTGTTTTGTACAGAGATGTGCATTGACTGCACAGCCATGAAAAATTCAGTGGGAACGATGGAAAAATGTATGTGATATGGCTGCTATTTCCAAAGAATGCCAAAGCAATGACAGAAAGGAGTTATTTATGAACATAGAACAGGATATTCAAGGCAGGCTTTTTGCCCTGCAGGATTTAGAATACCGGAATTTTCACAGCCGTCTTATGCCGACGGTGGATAAGGAGCACATTATTGGCGTGCGTACACCGGCTTTGCGAAAACTGGCAAAAGATCTGGCAAAGGAGGGGCAGTATATGCAGTTTCTTGACTTGCTGCCCCATAAATATTATGAGGAAAACAATCTTCATGGTTTTTTCATTGAAGGGATTCGGGATTATGCAGATTGTGTAAAGAGGCTCAATGAATTTCTGCCTTTTGTGGATAACTGGGCAACCTGTGACCTGATGTCCCCAAAGATTTTTAAAAAACATAAGAAAGAGCTTTTGACAGAAATTCAGGGTTGGCTTGCCTCAGAGGATATTTATACCATCCGCTATGGAATTAACATGCTGATGACGCATTATCTGGATGAGGATTTTCAAGAGGAATACTTGCAGTGGGTTTCCAAACTGCACTCTCAGGAATATTATGTGAATATGATGATTGCCTGGTATTTTGCCACAGCACTGGCAAAGCAGAGAGAAAGTGCCATAATATATATAGAAGAAAAGCGTTTAGAACCATGGACACACAACAAAGCAATTCAAAAGGCAGTGGAAAGTCTTAGAATCAGCCCGGAGGATAAGGCATATTTAAAGACTCTGAAGGTGAGAAGACAGTAGCAACAATTCAGGACAGGACTGTGCACTTACTGCAAAGTCCGTAAGTGTTCCATATATGCTGTGCAAATTCTGCATGGCTGCACTCAGGCAAGTCAAACACCCCGCTGCAAGCAGCGGGGTATCAAAATTGTAACGCCCCAGGGGGTGGAATATTTGACCCTTGCGGCATTCGTCAAATATCCATGCAAGCATGGCTATTTTCCTCATTGCTACGCATGAATAATGTAAAGAAAAGGATACGATTCTGTTATGGGAATGGTATCCTTTTCTTATAGGAGAAATCATGTTGTGTGGATGAAAAAGTATGGATCTTTTTATATACAAAATAATACTTGACTTAGTAGCCCAAATATACTAATATGCTAAGTATAAAATAACTACTAAGAAAATTGATAGCTTCCGGAATTTTTATGATATATTGAGAAGGGAGAGAAGAAACAAATGGAGAATAAGCATAGAAAACAAAGAGAAATCCGGGCAGTATTTGACCAGGACAACATTCGGGTGTATCAGGCGTACAATCCCATAATTGCCCAAGAAGCAGTGAAACTGCAAACCTTTGGCAGCCATTTCAGCAGAACACGGATGACATGGATTAAGCCTTCTTTTTTGTGGATGATGTACCGCTGCGGCTGGGCAGAAAAGGAGGGACAGGAATGTGTATTGGCAATCGATATGAAACGGGAAGCATTTGACAAGATAGTGAAAGAGTCCGTCTTGTCTACTTATCAAGAAAAATCAGGAATATCTATGGAAGAGTGGAAAGGGAGAATAAAAAAATCAGACATACGGTGTCAGTGGGATCCGGAACGTGACATTTACGGAAATCCATTGTCCTACCGTTCCATTCAGTTGGGAATCCGAGGCAAAGCAGTGGAACAGTATGTAGAAGAATGGATTGTAAGAATAGAAGATATTACAGATTATGTAAGAGAATTGAATCAGAAAAAAAGTCAGGGAATAGATATTCTGGGTTTACTTCCCAGAGAAATCCCTTATCCTGATTTGCGAATGGGAGGAGAAAAATATGCGGTATAATCGGGAAATGATAATCAAAGACTATGAGGAAAAACAGAGACAGAAATTTATCTTTTTTTGGGGTGCCGAAGAAAAAGCACAGCAAATCACAAAGGCATGTCTCAGTCAGTGGTATCCCTGCTGTTTTAAAGCAGAAGATCAGGAATACTATACAACAGAGCAATATATGATGGCACAGAAAGCCCTGCTTTTTGAAGATAAAGAGATGTTCAGGCAGATTATGAAGGCAGAACATCCAAAGCAGTTCAAAACACTCGGGCGAAAGATTCGGGGATTTCAGGAAGAAGTCTGGAAAGAGCATCGCATGGATATTGTGGTGGCGGGAAATTATGCTAAGTTTTCCCAAAATCCGGAGCTGAAAAACTTTTTGCTGGCAAGTAAAGAACGTATTTTGGTGGAAGCCAGTCCCTATGACAAAATATGGGGAATCGGCATGACAGGAGATTCCCCCAATGTGGAAAATCCATTGACATGGAAAGGAACCAATCTTCTGGGATTTGCACTCATGGAGGTTCGTGACATACTGCAAGAAGAAAAAGAGGAGATTTAAAATACCCATGTAAATCAAGCCTTTGGAATTTGTTTTGAGGAAATGGGGACAGATGGAAAGAGGAGAAAACGGAATGAATACAAAAATAACAATTGTATTAGGGGATATTACAAAAATAGAATATGTGGATGCAGTGGTAAATGCTGCAAATTCAAGCTTATTAGGGGGCGGCGGTGTGGATGGTGCCATCCATAGGGCTGCAGGAAGGGAATTATTGGCGGAATGTATGAAACTGCATGGCTGTAAAACCGGTCAGGCAAAATTCACCAAGGGATATAAAATGAATTGTAAATATATTATTCATACCGTAGGTCCTGTGTGGTTTGGAGGCAAAAGAAACGAAGAAAAGATGTTGGCAGAGTGTTATTACAATTGCTGTAAACTTGCAAGAGAACAGGGAGTGGAAACCATGGCTTTTCCATCCATTTCCACCGGTGCCTATCGCTTTCCCATAGAACAAGCGGCAGAAATTGCAGTAAAGACAGTGTGGGATTTTATCCATCAAGAGGAACACGCATTTCGTGAGATAAAGTGGGTATTATTTGATGAAAAAACGAAGGCGGTTTTTGATAGGGTAATTAAAGAGAGAACAGAGCAGGAGGAAACATGAATTATACAGAGTTGAGCAAATATATGAGTCTGATACTGCGGCATAAGCCGGAGGTCATAGGGATCACGTTAGATGAACATGGCTGGGCAGAGGTGGATGATTTGGTGGCAGGAATTGCAAAGAAATATTCCTTTGATCAGAACATGTTGGAGGAAATTGTACAGAACGACAATAAGCAGCGGTATTCTTTCAGCGAAGATAAAAGAAAGATTCGAGCCAATCAGGGACATTCGGTGGAGGTGGATGTGGAATTAAAGGAGACAGTTCCCCCTGAGATTT
Source organism: uncultured Lachnospiraceae bacterium (assembly GCA_947174015.1). Classification (GTDB taxonomy): domain Bacteria; phylum Bacillota; class Clostridia; order Lachnospirales; family Lachnospiraceae; genus RUG11237. The sequence goes on from CAMWHJ010000020.1 coordinate 40,089, forward strand.
TGTATCACGGAACCGGAGAAAAATACGTGAAAGCAATTCAGCAGGAGGGATTGAAATCGAAAAGCCGTCTGTATGTACACCTGACAGACAATCCAAAAACCGCCAAGACTGTGGGAAGACGTCATGGCATTCCGTGGGTATTTCAGGTGGACAGCAAAAAAATGGCAGAAGATGGGTATCTGTTTTATTTATCAGAAAATGGTGTGTGGCTTACCAGAGAGGTTCCGAAGGAATATTTAAAGAAGCTATTCTCATGGGTGTAATACATAAAAGATGATTTCATATGAATTCTTCCCTGATGAAATAAATAATGTAACAGTTCAGTCTACGCCATTCGCAAAACGCACCTATGGTGCTTTTCCGCTGCTATGCAGCTTTTTTTGCTCATAGACAAGTGTTTTGCTTATAACCACGCTTATGTGCTCATTCATGCAAGCATGATTCGCACACAAAGCGGGCTATGGCTGAATTGTTACTAAATAATAACTATGTTTAGAGAAAGGAAGAAGATACGGTATGTCAGTGATGATTTATGATGTTGACTTTGCAGAGAGCAAAATCTGTATTGGTGTCTCTTCGGAGGCTTCCTTTATCAGATTGTGGGAGCAGGCAATTAGAGAGTGTCATATAACCAAGCTGGGGAATGGTATATGGCTGTTTCGCAGGGATTTAGAGGATATCGTGATGGAATTGGAGCAGATAAAAATATGGGCAGGCAATCTGTCAAATACACAGGATAGAAATTATCTTATTAATAAAGCAGAACAGGTGCGTCAGGAGTTGTGGAAACAATGGCAGGAGCATCCGGAGGTGGAAAGATTGTGGATGGGATAAAACAGAGGTAATTTCTTATTGTCTGCTCAGCAGATGATAGATACAAAAGACGATTTTCGAAAATGGGGAGACTATCTAATTACTCGGGAATTTGACGATATCCAAATAGATGGCGGCATATGCGATGACATTGAAAAATTGTGTTGGCTGCATTTTTCTGATTGTGTGAACAACGGTGGAACATGTTACGAAACATCAAAAATATTTAGAGCGAAAATTTTATCCGAAGGAGGAAAAGTATGCCAAATTTGACGCAGCAATGGATTGAGAACGGAATCCAATGCTTTTATAATTGTGAACCGGAGCTAAAAGGTGTGGTGGAAGTGGCCGAGTATGCGGGAGAAAAAGAGCTGTCCATAAACTGTACACAGCTTGATGGATATCCTTTGTATCCGAAATACGCCAAAGCCAGAGAAAAGAAGCGCATCTTATATGAATGGTGTGAATTTTTGACGGAAAACCCAGAAGCCTTTACAACATTATCCTTTGGAACTAGAATGCCACAAGAACTTTTCAATGCCGCTTGCAAACAAAGAAACTTAAAAAGTTTGTACATAAAATGGGGCGTATATCCTGACATTTCTGCAATCGCCCAGCTGCAAAAGCTCGAATATCTGCATATAGGATCAGGTGCTGGTGTGCTTAGTATAGCACCCCTTGCACAGTTGAAAAATCTTGTTGTGCTTTCTGTGCAAAATTTCCAGAAAATAACGGACTATTGTCCGCTTACTGCACTTGAAAAGCTGGAGCTGCTTTCTATGGAAGGAGACTGGTTATCACCGAAATACATCCATGTCAACTCTCTGGATTTCCTTCGTGACATGAAGCAGTTACGGGCTTTTAATCTATGTGCAGCGAGAATTGCAAGCAAGGATTATACACCCATACTTGAGCTTGAAAATCTCGAATCTCTTTGGCTTCCTCCAAACAAAGAAGTAAAGGCAATTTACAACAGATTGCTGGAACTTCCTAAATTAAAATATGGATCATTTTTTGAACATCCCGAATTTTATGGCTGACGCAAAGCATACTTCCAAATTTCATTTGGTCATATATAGTGCAGGGAACTTTGTTGGAAAAAGATAGGAAAAACACTTGACATATTCTCAAAAACTGCCTATACTTTTACTCAGGTTAAACGTTAAACCAAAGAAAACGGACCTTTCAAAAGCAGGGAGATAATTATATGGTAACATTAAAGACCATTGCCATGGAAGCGGGGGTCAGTGTGGCAACTGTATCCAACGTAATTCATGAGAATTATAAGAAAGTATCAGCTAAGAACATAGAGAAGATTAAGAAAATTATTGAAAAATACAACTATGTTCCCAACTCCAATGCCAGAAGTCTGGCATTGAAAAAGTCTATGATTATAGCAATTGTGATTCCTTATGTGGCCAAGGAAGATAGTTTCTTAAATAGTCCCTACAATGCAGAAATTGTAGGTGTTTTAGAAAAAGTGATCAGAGACAGCGGTTACTATACCATGGTTCGGAGCGTTCAGATCTCCAGAGAAGCAATTTCCCTGTTACATACATGGAACGTGGATGGAGTTATTTTTCTGGGAGCAGACAAGCAGGATATCGGTGAAATTCAAAAAAAAGTTAAAATTCCTGTTATGTTTGTAGATACCTATGCAGCGGGAGAAGAGTTTTCCAATGTAGGTGTGGAGGATGAGTACGGCGGTTATATTGCCACCAAGTACCTGTTAAACAGAGGTCATGAAAATATCTGGTTTGTAGGTCCTCAGACTGAAGAGGAAGGTGTGGTCAAAAAGCGTTTTCAGGGTTATGAGCAGGCACTGAAAGAGGCGGGATTGTCAGGAAATTCTCATCATCTCTTTGCCAGAGTTACCTCTTATGAATGCGGGGTAGAATTGGGGAAACAAATTGCCGGTGCAGAAAGACAAGTTACTGGTGTATTTGCCAGTGCAGATATTCTTGCCATAGGTATTATGGAAGGGCTGCACCTTTGTGGAAAAAAGGTTCCGGAGGAAGTGTCTGTCATTGGTTTTGACGATTTGCCGGTGGGCAGGTATTGTTGGCCAAAGCTTACCACAATCAGCCCAAATACGGTTGTTAAGGCAACGCTGATTGCCGAAGCTCTGCTTGCTATGGTGAAGGAGGAAGAGGAAAAATTTATCAGAAAAACAGTAAAAGTCAATCTTATTGAGAGGGATTCCGTTGGAACACAAAAAAGAGCATAGGGGGATGAATTCTCGGCTAAGTCACTTCGACTTGCTTGTGTAGGAACACTGGAAATATCGTAGGTATAAGATGAAACGAAGCTTGCAGCTTTTCAAAACAGAAAAATTTTTTGAGACAGACTATGTAATTGGGATGAAATATTTTGAGTATCAAGAGAGCTTTGTTGACATCTTATGACAGAACAGGAGGAAAAAGGTATGACGGAAATTGGAATTAGTTTTAGAAATATTGAGGATATTCAGAACTATTTGAGAGAAATTGAAGAATTTGATATTCCTATGGATGTGAAATGCGGCAGTGTTTCTGTGGATGCCAAGTCCATTATGGGAATCATGAGTCTGGGATTAAATAAGGTAGTTACCTTGCTGGTAAGCAGTGATTACAGTGAAAAGGTAAGAACTGCCATCGCAAACTATGTGGTGGAGTAGCGGGCTGTTATCCCATAAGAACCGGACTATAATCAAAATAAAATGGTAACTGTTCAGAGCCAAACACCAAAGAATCACGCAGTGTTTTTGAGGTTAGTTCTGAACAGTTACATAAAATGTATGGTTATAAGATACAAATACCAGATAAAAGGAGGCTTGTATATGAAAAGGTATGTTATGTTTGCATAGCAGAGGCTATTGCAATAAAACATATTGTTATAGCCGCTGCGATTCCTAAGAAAATATCATTTAGGAGGCAGACATGGGCTATAAAAAAGCAGAAGAAATTTTACCCTTGGAGGTAATTGAATTAGTACAGCAGTATATACAGGGACAGAATATTTATATTCCCCAACGGAAGGAAAAACGCAGAGCATGGGGGAGTGAGAATGGCACAAAGGATAAGTTTGCGAAGCGGAATGCCGAAATTTATGCAGAATACTATAATGGCAGTAAAACGGCAGAGCTGGCAGAAAAGTATTATCTGTCAGAAAAAAGCATTTGGCGTATTATTCGAGACAGCAAACAATAGAAAGCATACTCTGCGAACTTTCTATTGTCATGAATAAAGAGAGCAGGTGTTAGTTTGGTTTCAAGAATCTTACACCTGCTCAAATTTTTTGAAAATATATTAGGTAGAAATAATGGCAAGACAAGATAATCGGAAGACGGAAAACAGAAAGACTTATCAATGCAGAGTTTGACAAAACTATGGTAATGGAGGTACACTTAATTTCCAAGTTTCAGTATCTGCTGCAAGACAGAGAGCAGTGAAAAACCTTAGAAATAGAACAGTATAATGTCAAAGGAGTTTTGCTGTTTAGAAAGAGTAAAGGATAGAGCAATGAAGAAAATAAATCGAGAAGATATGTTGGAATTAACCAGAAGAATGACCTTAAAAAGAAACTGTTTTACCAGAATAGCAGGTGCATATATGGATGCAGAGGGGTTTGTGGATGGTACCTTTAACACAGGGTTTTCCAAGCTTTCTGCAAAGGAGCAGGAGAAAAATCTTGCCATTGCAAAGGCAGTGCTTTTTTCCGAAACCAACATAAATTTAAGGGAATATGGTTTTTCCAAAGAACAGGAAGGAAAAAAAAGTGTATGGCAGTTATTGATGGCACTGAAAAGCTGCGAGTTGGAAAATGATGCTCTGTTAGAGGTATTTTATGAAAAGTTTGGACAGGTGTATCATGCCAAACAGCCCTATGCCATATATTTTTTTCAGGGGAACTATGATGTACCATTGAAGGCAAGCGATAAAATGGTTCTTGGAGAATCGGAAGAGGTTTACCAGTTTATCATATGTGCTGTCTGTCCGGTATATGAAGATTACCAACCGGGAGAGCCGGAGTGGGGATTTTTGTTTCCGGCTTTTTCCAACCGAAGCAGTGATATTCATGGGATAGATATTTTTGATGGAGATATCCATAATCCTCATTTGGAGGTGCTGGAGCACATGATTTTATGTGAAGCATGATAGAAATATAGTAACTGTTCCGCATAGGAAGGTACATTTAATTTACATGTGTCATAGATGCACAGTCTTATGCCGATGAGCATTAATGTTGTAGCAACAGGGCAGGCTGGCAGTTCATCTTTTGTCAGCATAGAAAAACACCTCCTAAAGAATGTAACGTTTATTTCTGCACCAAGTGAGAAAAAGATCACTACATAATAAAATAGTGCGTACTGTTATTTTTGTTTGTTAGAACTTATACTGATTATAGACCAAAGAGGTCATGAAAGCAAGAAGAAAAACTAGCATCCGCCTGTGGAGTAGGTGGCTCCAAATAAGGTACATATTGTATCAAAGGGCAGTCATGGACACACAGAATAGAGGTGTGTCCATGACCAGTGTCCGGTGGGAGCAGTAAAAAAGCGAGGGGCTCACAATGAATCAGAGTGAAAAAAGAAATTATTTGATACAGGAACTTTTGAAAGAACATCCTGTGCAGCAGAAATTACAGATACCTAATCGTGCAGAGGAACAGAAACGTCTGCTCCGGGCACTTTTCAATGTGCGTATGGTGCAGGAAACCAGTGATGAGTTCCTTGAGATACAGGATGAATATTTAAAAGCGGAGATTGCCAAGAAAGGAATTACAGATTATAAGTCACTTTCTTTGCTGGAACCGAATATTTATCTGTGGAAGGGGGATATTACAACGCTGCAATGTGACGGAATTGTCAATGCCGCCAACAGCCAAATGCTGGGCTGTTTCTGTCCGAATCATGGATGTATTGACAATGCGATTCACACTTTTGCGGGCATTCAGCTTCGTGCTGCCTGTGGAGAACTTATGAGCAGGCAGGGCTGTGAAGAGCCGGCAGGTAAAGCAAAGATCACGCCAGCCTATAATCTGCCAAGTAAGTATGTGCTGCACACCGTAGGTCCCATTGTTACCGGGGAACTGACAAAAACAGATTGTGAACTGCTGGCAAGCTGTTATTCCTCCTGTTTAGAGCTTGCTGTGAAGCATAATATAAAGAGCCTTGCTTTTTGCTGTATTTCCACAGGAGAATTTCATTTCCCCAATGACAGGGCGGCAGAAATCGCAGTACAAACAGTAAGAAACTTTGTACAACATCAGGAAATAGAGGTGATTTTTAATGTTTTCAAAGATTATGACTATGAAATCTACCGGGGCTTGCTGGGAGCAGGCAGATAAAATGCAGGATGCATTGGAATCAGCAGATGCAGTTATCATCGGTGCAGGAGCAGGGCTTTCTACTTCTGCCGGATTTACTTACAGCGGTGAACGTTTTCAAAAGTATTTTAGTGATTTTATTGAAAAGTATCATTTTCAGAATATGTATGAGGGTGGATTTTACCCCTTTGACAGTATGGAAGAACACTGGGCATATTGGAGCAGATATATATACATCAACCGCTATATGAATATGATAAAGCCGGTTTATGAAAAGTTGCTTTCTCTGGTACAAGACAAGGATTACTTTGTGCTGACAACAAATGTGGACCATTGTTTTCAAAAAGCCGGCTTTGACAAAAAGCGTTTGTTTTATACGCAGGGAGATTATGGCTTATTCCAGTGTAGTGAGCCTTGCCATAATAAAACTTATGACAATAAAGAGGTGGTCAGAGAAATGGTGTTGGCACAAGGATTCCAGATAGACAGCCGTGAGGAATTGATCGTTCCTAAGGGAACAGAACCCAAAATGGTGATTCCCCAAAAGCTTGTTCCGAGGTGTCCCATATGCGGAAAAACCATGTGGATGAATCTGCGGGCAGATGCTACCTTTGTGCAGGATGAGGGGTGGTATAAAGCAGCGGAATGCTATGAGACTTTTTTGCACAGACACAAGAATATGAAAGTACTATTCTTGGAACTGGGTACCGGTATGAATACACCGGGCATTATAAAATATAATTTTTGGAAAATGGTTCATGAGTGGGAAAGTGCTGTTTATGGGTGTATCAATCTTAATGAAGCGTATGCTCCAGAGGAAATACAAAAAAAGTCTATTTGTATCAATAAAGATATAGGAAGCGTATTGGAAAAATTGTAATATAATGGATATAGGGATATAGGAAGAGAGTGAAAATAAAAGTATATTGAAAGTGTACTGTAAAAGGAATATAATATAAAGTGTTTGCTGCAAATGTGGCTTGGAGAGATATTTTAGAATAAGAATAGGGAACCGGCTCTTTTATCCAGTGGTGGCTTTTGTTTATTGTCATATATTGGGAAGAATTTATATAGGAAACAGGTGATAAAATGAAGAATCAAGTAGATATGGTAAATGGCACTCTGGGTGATAAAATCATTAGATATGCCATACCCTTAGCCGCAACAGGCATATTGCAGCAGCTTTTCAATGCGGCAGATATTGCAGTAGTGGGGAGATTTGCGGGTAAAGAGGCAATGGCGGCGGTTGGCAGCAACAGTCCCGTTGTGGGATTACTGGTAAATTTGTTTGTTGGAATTTCCTTAGGCAGTAATGTGATTATTGCAAAATCTATCGGACAAAAGAACAGGAAAAATGTTTCAAAAGCAGTGCACTCCTCTATTATTGTCGCTTTGCTGGGAGGTTTATGTATCACAATACTTGGTCTGCTGCTGGCATCCGATGTGATAAAGCTGCTGGGAGTGCCAGAGGAAGTTTTTCCAATGGCAGTAAAGTATTTAAGAGTTTATCTTTTGGGTATGCCTGTGATACTGTTGTACAATTTTGAGTCAGCCATATTTCGGAGCTGCGGCAACACAAGGACACCCTTGATAGCCCTTTTGATTTCAGGGCTCATCAATGTGGGATTAAATCTGTTCTTTGTGATTGGTCTAGGAATGACAGTGGACGGAGTAGCAGCGGCAACGGTAATCTCAAATCTAATCAGTTCCATCATTCTGTTTGTGTCTTTGCTTAAAACGGATATGGTAATCAAAGTAAGTTTAAGTGAATTGAAGGTAGATGGGAAAATACTTGTTGATATTTTGAAAATCGGTGTTCCGGCAGGAATACAGGGAATGATTTTTTCCTTTGCCAATATTGTGATTCAATCAGCAGTAAACAGTCTTGGAACAACAGTGATGGCGGCTTCGTCGGCAGCATACAATTTGGAAATTTTTGCGTATTATGTAATGAACTCATTTGGACAGTCTTGTACCACTTTTGTGGGGCAAAACTTTGGTGCAGGTAAAAATGACAGGTGCTTAAAGTCTTTAAAACTGTGTCTTGCTCAGTGCGTCACAGCCACAGCCGCAATTTGTGGTCTGATTCTTATTTTGGGCAGACAATTGCTTGGTATTTTTAATAAGGACAGTAACGTTATTGATACAGGCTATATCAGGCTTTGCTATATCTTTTTTGCCTATACCTTCAGTTTTGCACAGGAAGTATTGTCAGGCTATTTGAGAGGCTATGGCGTTTCTTTCATTCCTGCACTTTGTTCTGTGGTGGGAATCTGCGGAGTAAGGCTTGTGTGGATTTTTACGGTATTTCAAAGAATTCCCACATTTGAAACAATTATGCAGGTATATCCGCTGAGTCTTGGGATAACGGCATTATCCATTTTGTTGGTAACAATAATGATTAAACCGTCACAGCACTATTTACAAAGGGATTATCGTAAGTAAGCCAAAAATGCAAAAGCAAACAAAAAAGTGCAAATTCCATATTTGTCGCTTCTTAAGGATAGTTATCCCTTTGACTAACTTGGAATATTTAGAGAGAAAGTGCTTTTTGTAAATCTGAAATAAATTGAGCCTGCTGCTTTTTCAGATAAGATTTTACAAAAGGTTTCATAAATACCTTTTTTGCAGTCACCTCTTCTGTAAAATCTATTTCTGTTTCATTTCCTTTTTGAGTGAAAATACCAATCCAGTGACCTTTCATATTGCTGTTTTCCATATCAAATTCCCAACGCTGGTAAGGTTCCATAGTGGTAATTGTAAATGTTGTAGCATAATTGTTCTTAGTATATTCTATGAACTGTTTTTCATTCAAAACTTCCGTCCTGCTTATATCGCTGCGCCATATATAGTTCTCAAAATCCGTAACAAGTTCCCATACTTTGTGAATATTATGGGGAAAAGTAGCTTTTATATTTGAAATTGCCATGTTTCAATACCTCCTAATGTTCTGATTTATTTATGGTATAATTTTAAGTTAATCCCACCAACAATAATAAGTGAAATAATCATCAGTGAGTAGTTTTGGACTTGGAATTAGCGTACCATTATCATCAATAAAAAAAGTCCCTTGTGAAATAGCTATTTCCTCTCCGAGATCGCTTGGAAATATATCTTGTGGCTCATTAAAGATTTGTTTTATGTCATAAAATGATAATTTGCTGAAAATAATCAAGGTGTCTGCACATATGTACTGCTCAATATTATCTTCTTCTAACCCATAGACTTGTACAAAAATTTTTGCAGTTCCATCTATGCTAAGCAATTTTTCAATCAAGGCAATGTACGCTTGTTTCCCTGTAAGACGTTCGCATTGGAAATCCGTAAAATCATCTGTTGGGTCTAAGAAATCCTTATATGTAAACCAATAATTATTTGTATAGTTCCTGTTCATTTTATCAGCTTTTAGCAATGTTAAAATAGTGCCCTTTTGTTGGTTGGTCATGTTGTTTCTTCCTTAAAATTCTGATTTTTCCAGTCTTACAAATTTGAATTTATCTTTTCTTATATACGATAATCTGCGGCTCCGCTCCATTGCAACCATATTCACACACAAGCAGATAATTGTCATCTGCCGCAATACCATAACATC
>CAMWHJ010000021.1 GCA_947174015.1 uncultured Lachnospiraceae bacterium
CCGACACCAACATCAGGAATATTGACACCGACATCAGGAGCTGTAACACCAACACCTACTCACGGAGTAATTGATCCGATCAGGGTGTCGCCAACAGCTACATCAACACCAATACCAACGAGAAAACCGACAGTAACTACGGCACCTGTCACACCCAAGCCACCTGTGAAAGGAACTGTTTTGTTGGACGAAAAATCAAATGCATACTATAAGGTGGTATCCACAGGAAGTACCAGAACGGTACAGTATAGTGAATATGATGGCAGTGAAGAATCAGTAACAATTCCTTCCACAATTACTATCAATAAGCAATCCTATAAGGTAACCTCCATTGCAGATTCGGCATTTAAGAACAACAAAAAGCTTAAGAAAGTATATGTTGGAAAAAATGTTACGACCATTGGAAAGTCAGCATTTTCTGGATGTACTGCATTGCAAAAAGTTACCGGATGTACAAATGTAAAGACAATTAAAGATAAGGCATTCTATGGCTGTAAGAAACTTACCAGCATGGCAATGAAGAGCAAGCTCACCAGCATTGGAAAATCAGCATTCTACAAATGTACTGCTCTGAAGAAGATTACAATTCCTGCAAAGGTAAACAAGATTGGAAGCAAGGCGTTCTATGGCTGTAAGAAGTTGAAGACCATTACTATTAAGACTACAAAGCTGACAACTGGTAAGGTGGGAAGCAGTGCTTTCAAGAATATTTACAAGAAAGCAACTGTGAAAGTACCAAGCAAAAAGGTAAGCAGTTACAAAACACTATTAAAGAAGAAAGGCTTAAGCAGCAGTGCAAAAGTAAAAAAATAGAAAAATGAAATTTTAAGAAGATTGTCGATGCTTTCGGGCATCGGCAATTTTTTTGAAAAAGGAAATGAATGTGTGCAGTCCCAATGGAAAAGAGGTCTTTGGTTGTGTGCCAAAGGCTTCTTTTTGGCTTTTTTAAAAAAAATGTTTCCAAGTCTTGTTAAAACTGTTACAATATAGAAGAGATAAAGGAGCGAAAAAAACATATGCTAAGAATAGGAAAGGCGAGGTTTTATGAAAAGAGTTATTTTAATTGTGCTTGACAGCTTTGGAATTGGCGAAATGCCGGATGCAGCAGAGTTTCATGACCAGGGTAGCAACACAATAAAAACAGTATCCAAAAACCCGGAATTTTATTTGCCCAACCTTGCAAGCATCGGGCTTTTTAATATTGATGGTGTAGACTGCAGGGAATCGGTAGAAAATATAAAGGGGGCTGTGGCAAGAATGACAGAATCCTCTCAGGGAAAGGATACCACCATAGGACATTGGGAAATTGCAGGAGTGATTACCAAGCAGCCCTTGCCAACTTACCCACAGGGTTTTCCAAAAGAAATTATTGAAGAATTAGAGAATGCCATAGGCAGAAAGGTATTATGTAACAAGCCATATTCCGGCACAGAGGTAATCAAAGACTTTGGAGAAGAACATCAAAGAACAGGTGCTCCCATTGTCTATACCTCGGCAGACAGTGTTTTTCAGATTGCTGCCCATGAGCAGGTGATTTTGTTAGAGGAATTATATCACATCTGTAAAACAGCCAGAAAAATTCTGCATGGAAAACATGGTGTGGGACGTGTGATAGCCAGACCTTTTGTGGGAGAGCCGGGCAATTATACAAGAACCCAAAACCGACATGACTTTTCCTTAGAACCGCCCACCACCATGCTGGATATTTTAAAAGAAAACAACAAAGAGGTTCTTGCAGTGGGCAAGATAAACGATATTTTTGCCGGAAAGGGTGTAACAGACCATATATATACCAAAAACAATGATGAGGGCATCCAGCGGACTTTGGAGTATATGAAACGTGACTTTGAGGGACTTATATTTACCAATCTGGTGGATTTTGATATGCTGTATGGTCATCGCAATGATGTGGCAGGCTATGCCAGAGCATTGTCAAGATTTGATGAACAGCTTCCCAAGCTGCTGCACAATCTCAGGCAGGAGGATATTCTTATGATTACCGCAGATCATGGCTGTGATCCTGGAACAGAATCCACAGACCATTCCAGAGAGTATACTCCCTTGATTGCCTATGGATACTCTGTTACCCCCGGTAATTATGGAACGTTTCCTACCTTTGGCTGTATCGGAGAGACTATTTTAAATTATTTTGGCTTATCATTGGGAAAAGATAATATAACATCCATTGATTTTATGAGAAAAGAGTAAGAAGGGAGAAAAGCGGCAGTGCCGCAGTGTGAATTATGGCAGTAAAAGACATCAAGGAATATGAAGTGATAGAGGAAAGGAAGGTGGATGATTTAAATTCCAAGGGTTATCTGTTGCGGCACAAAAAAAGCGGTGCCCGAGTGATGGTTTTATCCAATGATGACGAGAACAAGGTGTTTTATGTGGGATTTCGCACACCTCCAAAGGATGATACAGGACTTCCCCATATTTTAGAACATTCTGTTCTTTGCGGTTCTAAGAAGTTTCCGGCAAAGGATCCCTTTATTGAATTGGCAAAGGGTTCCTTGAATACTTTTTTGAATGCCATGACTTATCCGGATAAGACGATTTATCCCATTGCCAGCTGCAATGAAAAGGATTTTCAGAATTTGTTGGATGTATACATGGATGCGGTGTTACATCCCAATATTTATGAAAAAGAAGAGATTTTCCGTCAGGAGGGCTGGCATTACGAGCTGGAATCTTTTGATGGAGAACTTATGTATAACGGTGTGGTTTATAATGAGATGAAAGGAGCCTTCTCTTCACCGGAGGGGGTACTGGATCGGGTGATTCTAAATTCCCTGTATCCAAACACGCCCTATGCCTATGAATCCGGGGGCGATCCGGAGGCGATTCCTACCCTGAAATATTCAGAGTTTTTAGGCTTTCACAGCAAATACTATCATCCCTCCAACAGTTATATCTATCTTTATGGAGACTGTGACATGGAGGAGAAACTTCGTTTCCTGGACAAGGAATATCTCTGCCACTATGACTCTATGGAGATAGATTCCAAGATAAATCTGCAAAAGCCCTTTGATAAGCCCATAGAGGTTTATAAAAAATACTCCATCACCAACGAGGAAACAGAAGAAGACAACACATATTTATCTTATAATTATTCCATTGGAACCACCTTGGACAGAGAATTGTATCTGGCATTCCAGATTTTAGAATACGCTTTGATTGCGGCACCGGGGGCACCTTTAAAGAAAGCACTGCTGGATGCTGGTATCGGGAAGGATATTATGGGAAGCTATGATAATGGTGTATACCAGCCGATGTTTTCTATCATTGCCAAAAATTCCAACCTTTCCTCCAAGGAAGAATTTTTGTCCACGATTCAGAAGGTGCTGAAAGAACAGGTGGAGGAAGGGATCAACAAGGATGCACTGCGGGCTGCCATCAATTACAACGAATTTCGGTACCGGGAGGCTGATTTTGGCAGTTATCCCAAGGGGTTAATGTATGGTTTACAGGCTTTGGACAGTTGGCTCTATGATGAAAATAAGCCTTTTATTCATATAGAAGAAAATGACACCTTTGCTTTTTTAAAGGAAAAGGTAAATACCGACTATTTTGAACAGTTGATTTCTAAGTATATGTTAAATAATTCCCATGCAGCACTGGTGGTGATAGAACCGGAAAAGGGAAGAACCGCCCGTCTGGAAAAGGAGTTAAGGGAAAAGCTTCAGACATATCAGAGCACATTATCCAGAGAAGAATTGGATGCTTTTGTGGAAAAAACCAAAGCATTAAAAGCATATCAGGAGGAACCTACACCGCAGGAGGATATTGAAAAGATTCCCATGCTCACCAGAGCAGATATGAAGAAAGAGGCTGCACCTTTTGAGAATACAGAACTTTATATGGCAGATACACTGGTACTTCATCATAATTTTTTTACCAATGGCATTGCGTATTTCGATCTGTTATTTGATGTGAGAAAGGTACCGAAGGAACTGTTAAGCTATCTGGGACTCCTCAGGTATACGTTGGGATTGGTGGACACAGAACATTATACCTATGGGGATTTCTTCAATGAGATTAATATGCACTCAGGTGGTATTGCAGTAAGCTTTAACAGTTATGGGGACAGCAAAAAACCGGAAACATATCGGGCTTACCTGGAGATTAAGGCAAAGGTATTGTATCCAAAAGTTCCCTTTGCATTCCATATGATTCAGGAAATGATATTAACCTCCAAATTTGAGGATGAAAAGCGGCTGAAGGAGATTGTTGCCCAATTGAAATCCAGATTACAGATGAGCCTTACCTCCAGTGGTCATACAGCAGCCACTACCCGTGCCATGTCCTATTTTTCCGATATTGCATATTTGTCAGAGTTGACCAGTGGGATTGCCTTTTATAAATTTGTGGAACAGATTGAGAAGGATTTCGACAACTGCAAAACGCAGGTTATTGAGAAATTAAAAGAAACATCAAGATATGTTTTCAATAAAGAGAATCTGCTGGTAAGCTGTACTGCGGAGAAAAAGGGCTTAGAAGGCTTAGAAAAGGAGATCGCAGACTTTAAGGGAGCCTTGTATGAGGAAGAACTTCCGGATGTAGTCTATACCTTTTCCAAACAGCAGCTCAATGAGGGCTTTAAAACTTCCTCTAAGGTTCAGTATGTGGCAAGAGCTGGCAGTTTTCAGAAGGCAGGATTGGAATATAATGGAGCACTTCGGATATTGAAAACCATTCTGGGCTATGATTATCTTTGGAATAATGTGCGTGTGAAAGGTGGAGCCTATGGCTGCATGAATGGATTTAACCGTATCGGAGAAGGGTATTTTACTTCCTATCGTGATCCAAATCTGGAGAAAACCGATGAGATTTACGATAGGACTCCAGAATATGTGAAAGGCTTTACTGCGGATGAGCGGGAAATGACAAAGTATATCATTGGAACCATCAGTGATATAGATACACCGCTGAACCCTTCTGCCAAGGGCAGCAGAAGTCTGACCGCCTATCTGACAAAAACGGAATTTGCAGATATCCAGAGGGAGCGTGCTCAGATACTCAATGCAGAACCGGCAGATATTCAGGCATTGGCAGGGCATATACAGGCAGTCCTTGAACAGAAAAATTTCTGCGTGATCGGCAGTGAGGAAAAGATTCAGGAGCAGAATCATATGTTCCGGGAAGTTAAGAATTTGTTTGAGTAAAACATAGGATGTTTTACTTATTTGTAACAGTTCAGATACCTGAACTGTTACACTTATTTCAATAAAAGTTAAGAGAGGATTTGTATGAAGGAAAATCAAAACATGAAATCAGGCTTTGTCACATTAATCGGCAGACCAAATGTGGGAAAGTCCACTTTGATGAACCAGTTGATTGGACAGAAGATTGCCATCACCTCCAATAAGCCTCAAACCACCCGAAATCGTATTCAGACGGTTTATACGGATCCCCGGGGGCAATTGGTATTTTTAGATACACCGGGAATCCATAAGGCGAAAAACAAGCTGGGAGAATACATGGTAAAGGTGGCAGAGTCTACCTTAAATGAGGTGGATGCAGTGCTTTGGTTAGTGGAGCCAACCACCTTTATCGGTGCAGGAGAGCGTCACATTGCTGAGCAGCTAAAACGTGTGAAAACACCAGTGATTCTTATTATCAATAAAATTGACACGATAAAGAGGGAGGAGATTTTAACCTTTATCGATGCTTACCGGAAAATTCATGATTTTGATGAGATTGTGCCGGTATCTGCCCTAAAAGGAGAAAATAAGGATACGTTACTGGAGGTTATCTTTCAGTATATGCCCTATGGTCCCATGTTCTATGACGAAGATACGGTGACCGATCAGCCGGAGCGTCAAATTGTGGCAGAATTGATCCGTGAGAAAGCATTAAAGTGCTTAGACGAAGAGATCCCCCATGGGATTGCTGTCGCAATTGATTCTATGAAGTATCGAAAAAACAACCAATTAGTGGATATTGATGCCACCATCATCTGTGAGCGGGATTCCCACAAGGGAATTATTATCGGAAAGTGTGGCAGTATGTTGAAAAAGATTGGGTCAGCAGCCCGTTTTGAAATAGAACGATTACTGGAATGCCAAGTGAATTTAAAGCTTTGGGTCAAGGTAAAGAAAGACTGGCGTGACAGTGATTTTCTTATGAAGAATTTTGGCTACGACAAAAAGGAAATATAGGAACTGTAAAGGTGCACAATAGTTATCAATTTAGGAAATATGCATGTACAATTTCCAGTTTTTGCGAAGTATAGATGTGTCTTGAAAGCAGATACTAAGAATATGAAAACGTAACTGTTTCCCGCAAAACAGTTCATGAAAACTTTAGCTAAGGGGGCATATACCTTATGGAGAAAGACTGGAACCGATTTGCCGCAACCGGTAAAATACAGGATTATCTGACCTATTGCAGTCATGCAGAAAGGGCAGAAATACAAGAAAAGCAGACAGGTGAAACAGAGTATGGCACAGACAAGCACAGTGCTGGGGATGGTAATTGCATCCACTCCTGCAGGTGAATTTGACCGCAGGGTTGTATTATTAACAAGAGAAAAAGGAAGAATCAGTGCATTTGCCAAAGGTGCAAGGAGAGTCAACAGTCCTCTCCTTGCAGCTACGGATTCTTTTGCCTTTGGCAGCTTTGAACTCTTTGAGGGCAGGAACAGCTATACGATCCGGCAGGCAGATATCCAGAACTTCTTTGGAGAGTTTCGCAGTGATTTGGAAGGGGCATGGTATGGCATGTACTTTTTGGAGCTGGCAGATTATTTTACCAGGGAGAACAATGACGAACGGGAGATGCTGAAATTAGTTTACCAGACCCTGCGGGCACTGTCCTGTCCTGCCGTGAAAAACCAGTTGATTCGGTACATATATGAGTGGAAGACGATGGTAATCAATGGAGAATATCCAGATGTTTTTCAATGCTCCTGCTGTGGAGAAAAGCTGACCACCGCTTATTTTCAGGGGGAAACCTATCAGTTGCTCTGCCCCAAATGCGTATCTCATAAGAGGGCATATATTTATCTTGGTCAGTCAGCGTTATATGCCTTGCAGTATATTGCCAGTTCTTCCATTGAAAAACTATATACCTTTTCTGTGACAGAGGAGGTCTTTCTACAACTGAAAACGATGATAACCTTTTGCAAAAAGAAAACCGTGGACAGGGAGCTGAAAACAGAGGAATTTTTAAGGTGTCTTTGAAGGCTCACAGGGTAATTACTTTTTAAAAGGAAGCAGGGAAAAAGGAAGACCGCTGTTCTAAATTAAGAACAGAACAAAAAACAATATAATTTTTGGTTGAAAATGCAATGAAGAATGGGTATAATGGATAAGATAAAGTAGGAGGGCATTTGTTATGAAAAAAATTGTAAAAATTATGATTCTGCTGACAGCAGTATTGACAATAACCGGATGTTCTGGTACAGAGGCGGCAGAACAGGGAGATGGCATTTCCATTGGAAAAGATGGTAAAATCACCGGCACCTTAGTCAGCGTATTGGATCAGAGCTATTATAATTCGGAAGAATTAAAGGCTATGATTGAAACTGAAATTGCAGATACCAATGCACAGCAGGGGGCGGACGCAGTAGTCTTAGACAGTTATAACTGTGATTCTTCCGGCAATGTAAAAGTAAAACTTGTCTATGCAGACAGCAATGCATATGAGGCATTTAATGGAACGCCCTTTTTCAGCGGAACTTCCGTGAAAGCCAATGAACTTTATGGGTTACAGGGCGATTTCTTAAGTGTGCAGGATGGAAAGATTACCACAGAAGATGCCATGGTGGCAGATGATTCTAAAATTGTGATTGTGACACAGAATGTGAATGTATCGGTACCGGGCAAGATTGTTGCCATCACAGACAATGTGGAAGTTACCGGTAAGAAGAGTGCATCGGTGAACATCCAAAATGAAGATGCGTCAGAGGAAGAGCTGGCATATATCGTTTATAAGTAAGGGTAATTGGAGGATAGGAAAATGGAAAAAACGTTAGATAAAATTGTGGCATTGTCAAAATCAAGGGGTTTCGTATATCCCGGCTCTGAAATTTACGGTGGATTGGCAAATACGTGGGATTATGGAAATCTGGGAGTGGAATTGAAGAACAATGTAAAAAAGGCATGGTGGCAGAAGTTTATTCAGGAAAGCCCATATAATGTGGGAATCGACTGTGCGATTCTAATGAATCCCCAGACATGGGTGGCATCGGGTCATTTGGGTAGTTTTTCTGATCCTTTGATGGACTGTAAAGAGTGTCACGAGCGGTTCCGGGCAGACAAGATGATTGAAGAATTCTGCGATGACAATGGTATTGCACTTACTGGTTCTGTGGATGCATGGAGTCAGGAACAGATGAAAGACTTTGTGGAAGAGAAGAAAATTCCATGTCCTTCCTGTGGAAAACATAATTTTACAGATATCCGTCAGTTTAATCTGATGTTTAAAACCTTTCAGGGGGTTACGGAAAATGCAAAAGATACGGTATATTTAAGACCGGAGACGGCACAGGGTATCTTCGTGAACTTTAAAAATGTCCAGAGAACTTCCAGAAAGAAAATTCCTTTTGGCATTGGTCAGATTGGCAAGGCGTTCCGAAATGAAATTACACCGAAAAATTTTACTTTCCGTACCAGAGAATTTGAACAGATGGAATTGGAGTTTTTCTGTGAACCGGGAACGGATTTGGAATGGTTTGAGTATTGGAAAAATACATGTGTGAACTGGTTAAAGACTCTCGGAATCAAAGAAGAAGAAATGCGTGTTCGTGACCATGAACCGGAAGAACTGGTGTTTTACAGCAAGGCAACCTCTGATATTGAATTTTTATTCCCCTTTGGATGGGGTGAACTGTGGGGTGTGGCAGACAGAACGGACTACGACTTAACACAGCATCAGAATACTTCCGGAGAAGACATGAGTTACTTTGATGATGAAAAGAAGGAGAAATACATTCCATATGTCATAGAGCCATCTTTAGGTGCAGATCGTATGGTATTGGCTTTTCTTTGCAGTGCCTATGACGAAGAGGAATTAGAGGGCGGAGATATGCGTACCGTAATGCGTTTCCATCCAGCCATTGCACCGGTAAAAATTGGTGTACTCCCTTTATCCAAAAAGCTGGCTGAGGGTGCGGAGGAGATTTATGCAGAATTGTCTAAGACCTATAACTGCGAATATGATGACAGAGGAAATATTGGAAAACGTTATCGAAGACAGGATGAGATTGGTACACCTTTCTGTATTACTTATGATTTTGAATCCCAAGAAGACGGATGTGTCACTGTTCGTGAGAGGGATTCCATGGAGCAGGAAAGAGTGAAAATTACAGATTTGAAAGGGTATTTTGAAGAGAAATTTCGCTTTTAAAAACAGGTTTTATTGTAAGTGAAATGGTTGTTGTATATAGGAATTTATGAATGATAATGACATATTTTATTAAGATTTTTGAAATATGCTTGTAAAAAGAAAGGCTTTGTGCTATTGTTCTATAATGGTGCAAAGCTTTTTGTGTATTTTTTTTAAAATGATTGAACTGTTCCGTATAGACTTTTCCATATACTGTACAGTTGTATGATTGTTATAATATTAAAAAGTATTTGTGCAAATAAAATAAGAGGTGAAAATTTATGAACAAACTATTGCAGCAAGTGCTCAGTACCACTTTAGCGGTGAGCCTTGCGGTTTCTGCCTGTCCCATAGGCAGTCAGGCAGCCAATGGAGTGCAGTCGGTAAATGGCTTGAACCGGCAGAAAACCACCCAGAGTGATACTGCCGCAAAGGAAAAGAATTATGTGGAAGGAGAAGTTCTGATTGTAACCAAGAATGTTACCACAAGCAATGCATCCAAGAAAATCAATGCCATTGCGAAGGAAGCAAAGAATTTAGGCATTGTCATCGAGGATACCAAAAGCTTTGATGCAGCCAAGGGAAGTCCGGTATTACAGATTTCCAAGGTTACTTCGGACAAATATAGTACCGAGGAATTGATAAAAATGTATCAAAAATCCCCCAATGTGGAAATGGTACAGCCGAACTATAAGTATTATGCCATGGATATTGACCAGAGCAGCTATCAGGCAAATCTCTGGGGAATTGATAACCAGCAGCAGAATGCAGGTACATATGACATGGATATTAACAGTGATTCTGCCAAGATGAAAATGGCAGAGGGTGAGGCAGCGAAGGAAAAGGTAGTGGCAGTGATTGATACCGGTGTGGATTATACCCATCCCCTGTTAAGCAGCCACATTTGGAACAATCCATATCCGGCATATTTATCCGGAGAACATGGTTATGATTTTGCTAATTCGGATGCAGATCCCATGGATGATAATGGACATGGAAGCCATTGCAGCGGTATTATCAGCAGTGTGATGAATGGTGACAATATTAAACTCATGGCATTGAAATTTTTAGATGGAGGCGGCTATGGTGAAACTTATGATGCAATCTCTGCATACCATTACATTTATACAGCACAGAGACTCGGCGTCAATGTGGTGTCTGTCAATAATTCCTGGGGCGGTGAAATAGAGGAAGAAGATACGTTATTGGCCAATGCCATTGAGTTGGTGGGTAAGAATGGTGCCATTTCCGTATGTGCGGCAGGTAATGATTCTTCAGATTTAGATATATTTACCACTAGTCCTGCCAGCATAGACAGTCATTATATAGTCAGTGTGGCAGCTGCCAACGAAAAAGGCGAATTGGCAGGTTTCTCCAACTACGGAAAAACACAGGTAGATGTGGCTGCACCGGGAACAGATATTTTATCTTCCGTCAGTTATTATAACTTCAATCCTTCTGTTTATGGTAAGGATTCTGAGGGAAAACAACAGCTTTGCAGTGTATATGAAGAATTTAATGGAAATCTGGTGACTCCTGATACACCTCAAGGCTACAGCTTCAGCAATTTGAATGAAGACAGTATTCCGTATTTTACAGACACAAAAGACAGTAAAGCAGAACAGCAGGTGCTGATTACCGAAGATGAATATTTCGGTGTAAAAGAAAATGGGACAAAGTCTCTGCAGTGGACGGTAAAAAATGCCAAAGCAGGTGTCAAATACAGTTTGTATCTCCCATATAAGCAAGAAGCATCTGATACACCGGTATATTGCAATATGATGCTTAAAACGGCTGGTGGAGAAGGAAGTGTGATAGATTTCCTGGGATTTGAGATGATCATGGGAAATGAAATTGAAGTTTACGATACGGAGTTGATGCAGTCTGAGGAAGGAGACAGCTACTGGAATTCTTTGAGCAGTTTGCTGAGCAGTGAATTTGTCGGTAAAGCAAATTACTGGGAACAGTTGTCGGGATATAAAGATCAGAAGGTGAATGAAGCAGGCGAACGTGCTATCTGCGTGGATGTCAGCCCAAGTACGGATGGAGAATTTACCATTTATCTTGATGATTTTGCAGTGTCAAAAAGTAATATAAAAGAAGAAGAACTTGGAAAAACAGCTTACTACAATGGTACTTCCATGGCAACACCATATGTGGCAGGTGTAGTAGCAGCTTTGGCAAATGCCTATCCGAAAGAGGATTCCCTGGAGAGAATTGCAAGAATCAAAGGTGCAGTAAATAAAACAGAGGGGCTTCAAGGGAAAGTGGTAAGCAATGGTATCTTGGATTTAGACAAAGCGGACCAGAAAGCACCAACACTCAAAAATATTACGGTAAACCAAAAGGGACAGTTAGAAATTGCCGGATATGGATTTAGCTCCAATCCTATTGTCACTGTAAATGGTAAAGAAATGGCAGCTTCTGTCAAAAATAATCAATCCATTCTTGTGGATGGCACATTTTATAATCAGATTTTAGATGTACAGGTGAATATGGGAGAATACCAGTTACAGGATAAGTGCTACTTCTCTCAGGGAAAAGCTTTGAATAAAGTGGCAAGTTATATGAATGAGGGCATCTCAGATATCAGCATTGTGAATGATGGGATGTTTGGTTATATGATTAGTAATGATGGAATGGTATGGCTATTTTCTGAAGATAGCTTTGAAGAACCTACCATGCCGGAAATTTTACCCCTTTGCATGGGAATTGCACCGGAAAAAATTTTCGATATGAAAACAGATGGAACGGTATCTTTATCAGGAAGCCCTGTCTGCTTAAACTCTGATATTTATGCAGTTGCAGTAAAAGAGAGCATCTATACGACGGAGGCTGCTTTGGTAAAATTAGATCAAGAGACAATGATGTGGACATCTGTGGCAGCACTTCCGGACAGTTATGGAGATGTTTCCAAACGCAATAAATTTTATGCATATGATGATGTTACGCTGGCAGCTTACAACGGACGGCTTTATCTGCTGGGTGGTTTTGACAGAACGAAACAGCAGGCAGTAAAGGATGTATATGCTTATGATGTGACAAAGAATCAGTGGAATAAGTCTACAGAAATGCCGGAGGGCAGATTTGCAGCCAAGGCACTTCAGGCAGGTGATAAGCTGGTGGTAACCTTAGGCGGCAATGGAAGTCAGGAATGCCCAAAGAATTTAATTTTTGACGGAAAGACATGGAGCGTTTCTAAAGCAGCACTTACTTTGTTTCAGGAAGAACCGGAACGTATTTATTTGGATCAAGAAGTAAGTTTTCCATATTATACAGCAGATGTCTCTTTGGTGCAGGGCGGATTGATTTATACAGGCATTCAGGCAGAGCGTTTGGGAGATATTTTCACATACCAGCTAAAGAGTGACAGCTATCAGTCCACAGGTTACAGCACAGTATGTATTCCGGGAGAACGTGCCATAACCTCAGGAACTTTAGGCGATAAACTTTACATGGTTACAAGTACTAATTATGCAATAGATTACTCACAATCCAGCATTAATGAAGAGGATCTCAGCATGCTGTTCTATACGATGGATGTGAAACCGGGAACTTATAATGTATCCGGTGAAGAAGATTATGAGGCAGGAATGCTGATTGGTGTTGGTGATTATCTGCCGGGCAGTGATGTTCTGGTGGGAGCAAGTGCATATGAGGATTATTATTTAAAGAGCCTGAAAGTGAATGGAAAAGCAATTCCGGTAACAAATAAAACGGAAGCTACCACCACAATTCAGAATATTTCTTCTGATGTGAACTTACAGGCAGAGTATGGTGCTTATGTATCAGAGCTGGAGTTAGATAATACAAATCTTACCATAGCACCAGGCAAAAG
Organism: uncultured Lachnospiraceae bacterium; assembly: GCA_947174015.1. Lineage (GTDB taxonomy): Bacteria > Bacillota > Clostridia > Lachnospirales > Lachnospiraceae > RUG11237. Next base: position 13,169 of record CAMWHJ010000021.1, read on the forward strand.
CAAAAAGTTGAAAGTTACCGTGCTTCCGGCCAGGGCGGACAACAAAGCTTTAAGCTTTAAGTCCAGCAATACCAAGGTAGTCACCGTAGATGCCAAGGGAAATATTAAGGCAAATAAAAATGCTGCAGGAAAAAGTGCAGTCGTTACCGTATGTGCCAAGGATAGAAAAACCGTAGTGGCAAAATGCACCATTAAAGTGGTAAAACCTGTGAAGATAAAGAAGATTACCCTTTCCACCAAGAACAATACCAAAAAGGTGAAAGCAGGAAAAACTTTAAATATCACAGCGAAAATTAACCCTGCAAAGGCAGATAATACCACCTTAAAGTGGAGCAGCAGCAATAAGAAATATGCAACTGTTAAGGACGGAAAGGTAACTGCCAAGAAGGCAGGAATCGGTAAAACCGTAACCATCAAAGCACAGGCAACAGATGGATCTAAGGTGAAAGCCACCATACAGCTTAAGATTGTGAAATAAGTAACAAAGTACAATTAGAATTATGAACCACAAAAGGGGCATCAGAAAAGAAAAAGGCATTTTTCTTCTGATGCCTTTCTTGTTGGCTGCATAAGGTAACAGGAAAGCCGAAGGCTGAACGGTTACCGCATAAGAGCAGAAAGAAATTGAAAGTAAGTGTACCCACAGAAGCAGTAAGTCCAATTGTGGCAGAAGCTTGGAGGGTTAAACGAGTTGAATGACGATGATAACAGTTGGCAGACGAATTTTGATGGGACTTATGAATCCAAAAGCCAATGAGGAAGAAAAATAGAGGGAATATTTGAGAAAACCATCCATATATTTTTATAGATGAAGACTATATGGATGGTTTTTGCATGAGGAGAAAAAGATATGTATGCTTCCGGCTGCTGTTGGCGGTTGTGCTGGCTTTTTCCTGTATATGGAAGGTGCCTGTGATGTCAGTGCAGGCAAGTGAGGCACCCAAGGAGACGGAACTGTTTGCCAAAGGGGCAGTTTTAATGGATGCGGACTCGGGGAGAGTTCTTTATGGCAAAAATGAGAGTGTGCCGATGCCCATGGCAAGCACCACAAAAATCATGACTTTGATTGTGGTATTGGAAAATGCAAACCTTGAGGATGTGGTGACAGTATCTGCCAATGCAGCAAAACAGCCCAAGGTTCATCTGGGTATGCGTACAGAGCAGCAATTCAAATTATTGGATTTGTGCTATTCACTCATGCTGGAATCCCACAATGATTCAGCAGTGGCACTGGCGGAGCATGTGGGGGGAAGCGTGGAGGAATTTGCCAAAATGATGAATGACAAAGCCAGAGATTTGGGTTGTATCAATACATATTTTATCACACCCAACGGTCTGGATGCCAAAGTTGTCACAGAGCAGGGGGAAAAGATTCATTCCACTACAGCGGAGGAATTGGCACGGATTATGCGTTACTGTATTCAGATTTCTCCCTGCCGGGAAAAGTTTCTGGAGATTACAAGAACAGGCAGCCACAGCTTTACGGATATCTCAGGAAAAAGCAGTTACTCCTGTAATAACCACAATGCCTTTCTGCAAATGATGGAGGGGGCTCTTACCGGCAAAACAGGCTTTACCGGCAATGCCGGCTATTGCTATGTGGGGGCGTTAAAGCGGGATGACAGAACTTATATTGTGGCACTGCTTGCCTGTGGCTGGCCCAACAACAAGACCTACAAGTGGAAGGACACCAGACGGCTGATGGAATATGGCATTGATAACTTTACCTACCGTCAGGTCTTTGAAAAACCGTCAGAGTTTCCTTCTATCTCCATAAATAATGGCTGTCTGGTGGAAGAAAATCAGGAAAAACTTTGGAAAGCTGCCCGGATACAGCCCTATATGAAGGAGGGCAGTCTGGAACTGTTATTAAGCAGTCAGGAACAGGTGGATATCCAGTATAAGCTGGAGGAAAATCTTACGGCACCGGTGGAGCAGGGAGAAATTATTGGTAAGGCAGAATATTATCTGGCAGGGAAGCAAATCAGTTGTTTTCCCATTTATTCCGGTAATAAAATTGTAATATTTAATTTAGAAGTCTGTATTAAAGAAATAAAGAAAAAATTTTTGCTGTGACTTTCATGTAAAATCCACAAAAAAAGAGAAAAAAAACTTGATAATCATGGCAAAAAGATATACAATTATACTCGGCAGAGATTATGCTTTTGAAAAAATTAGAAAGTGGAGGGCTGACAAATGAGTAGTGCAGTACAAAACTCAGCAAGTGACAGAATTTTATCGTTGCTTGATGAGAATAGTTTTGTTGAAATTGGTGCCAGGGTTACTGCCAGAGCAACAGATTTTGACATGAAGAGTAATGAGACACCGGCAGATGGCGTAGTGACAGGTTATGGGGTGATTAACGGCAACCTTGTATATGTATACAGCCAGAATGCCTCCGTTTTAGGTGGTTCCGTAGGCGAAATGCATGCAAAGAAAATTGTTCGTCTTTATGAATTGGCAATGAAGGTGGGAGCACCGGTTATCGGACTTGTGGATTGTGCGGGTCTTCGTCTTCAGGAAGCCACAGATGCCTTAAATGGATTTGGCGAAATCTATTTAAAGCAGACATTGGCATCCGGTGTGATTCCACAGATTACAGCGATTTTCGGTAACTGCGGCGGTGGTCTGGCAGTGATGCCTGCCATTACAGACTTTACATTTATGGAAGAGAAGAATGCAAAGCTGTTCGTGAACACACCAAATGCTTTGGCAGGCAACAATGCCGGAAAATGCGATACTGCGTCAGCAAAATTCCAGAGTGAAACTTGTGGTAATGTGGATTTTGTGGCAGCAGAAGCAGATTTGCTTGCCCAGATTCGTGATTTGGTAACCATGCTGCCGGCAAACAATGAGGATGATTTATCCTATGAGGAATGTACCGATGATTTGAACCGGGTCAGCAAAGATTTGGCAAATTGTGCGGGAGACACATCTATTTTACTATCTAAGATTGCAGACAATGAAAGCTTTTTAGAAACTAAGGCCATGTATGCAAAGGAAATGGTAACTGGTTTTGTAAAGTTAAATGGTGTGACTGTGGGCTGCGTGGCTAACAGAAGCGAAGTATATGGGGAAGAAGGTTTGGAAGAATCCTTTGCCAAAGCATTGACACCATCAGGTTGTGAGAAAGCTGCAGAATTTGTAAATTTCTGTGATGCTTTCGAGATTCCTGTTTTGACCGTTACCAATGTAACCGGTTTTTGTGCGGAAGTAGAGACGGAAAAGTCTATGGCAAAATCTGTGGCAAAGCTTACATACGCTTTTGCAAATGCCAGTGTACCAAAGGTTAATGTGATTACCGGGGAAGCATTTGGAAGTGCATATGTGGCAATGAATTCGAAGTCCATTGGTGCAGATATTGTGTATGCATGGGAAGAAGCAAAAATCGGAATGATGGATGCCAAGCTTGCAGCGAAAGTTATGTATGAGGGAGAGGGCAATGATGTGATTGCTGCTAAAACAGCAGAATATGACAGCCTTCAGAACAGTGTAGAATCCGCAGCAGGCAGAGGCTATGTTGATACAATTATTGAAGCAGCAGATACCAGAAAGTATGTGATAGGAGCTTTTGAAATGCTGTTTACGAAGAGAGAGGACCGTCCACATAAAAAGCATGGTACGGTTTAGTGAGGTGGCGTATATGAAAAGATTATTAGCAGTTTTATGTATGTCAGCCTGTCTGTGCAGCATGAGTGTAACTTCTTTTGCAGCAGAGGAAGCGGTGGCAGAAGAGGAATGGGTAGACACCAGCGATGAGGTTGATTTAACTTCGGAAGAAAATGATGTCACTTCTGTGGCAGCAGCGGCAACCTCAGATGAGGTGAAAAATTCAGAGGCATATATTAATTATGGTTCCACCTTTGACGGTCTGGTGCAGCAGTTGGCAAGTTACAGTGATGTAGAATTGGAAGATATTCTAAACACCACAGAGAACAGTGCGGATATTCAGCTCATTAATTCATGGAACGGTGTAAAGGATGATTTAGGTGCATACATCAGTGTGCTGTCCTGTGAAGCCGAAGAGGGTGCAGATGATTTAACAGTAACCATGAAATTTGAATTTACCAATAAGACGGTAACCATGGTTTATACAGCCACAACAGACGGGGTAAACATCAGTTTTGAAGTACCGTTGAGCAAGATGGAGATTCTGAAGAAGGCAGGCACCAATACATTAATTGGTATGGGAACGGTATTTATTGTATTGATTTTCATGAGTTTTGTAATCAGTGCCTTTGGTTTGATTCCAAAGCTGTTTGCAAAGAAGGAACAGGCAGAAGCTCCAAAGGAAGTAAAGATCCCAACACCGGCAGCAGTTCCAGTGGAAATAGAAGAAGATGTTAGCGACGATTTGGAATTGGTAGCAGTGATTACGGCGGCAATTGCAGCAGCAGAGGGTACAAGCACAGATGGTGTGGTAATCCGCTCCATCAAGCGTGCCGGCAATGCAAAATGGAAAAGAGCATAGAAATAGGAGGACATAGTAATGAAGAATTATACAATTACAGTAAACGGAAATGTATATAATGTAACAGTGGAAGAAGGAACAACCGCAGGTGTTGTTCAGGCGGCAGCACCAAAGGCAGCTCCAAAGGCGGCACCGACAGCAGCACCAAAGGCAGCTCCTAGTGCAGGAGCTGGTTCCATTAAAGTAACTGCAGGAGCAGCAGGTAAGGTATTTAAGATTGAAGCAAATGTGGGAACCTCAGTGAAGAAAGGGGATCCGGTGGTTATCGTGGAGGCAATGAAGATGGAGATTCCTGTGGTTGCACCAGAAGACGGAACGGTGGCAAGCATAGATGTGGCAGTGGGAGATGCGGTAGAAGCAGGTGCAACATTGGCAACATTAAACTAGGAATTCCTGTGGGAATTTAATAGAAAACAGGAGGTCTTACAATGGGATATATTGGTGAAACGTTGAGTAATCTCATACATCAGACCGCGTTCTTTAACTTAAGTGTTGGTAATTATGTTATGATTGCGGTTGCATGTGTATTTTTATATTTAGCAATCAAGAAAGAATATGAGCCGTTATTGTTGGTTCCCATCTCTTTTGGTATGCTGTTAGTTAATATTTATCCGGATATTATGTTGTCCATAGAGGAGTCCTCTAATGGCGTTGGCGGATTGCTGCATTACTTCTATCTGCTGGATGAGTGGGCTATTTTGCCATCCCTGATTTTCTTGGGTGTTGGTGCTATGACAGACTTTGGTCCGTTGATTGCCAATCCAAAAAGCTTTTTGCTTGGTGCGGCAGCACAGTTTGGTATTTTTGCGGCTTACTTAGGTGCTATGTTGCTGGGCTTTAGCGATAAGGCAGCGGCAGCAATTTCTATTATCGGTGGTGCAGACGGTCCTACTTCTATCTTCCTGGCAGGAAAATTAGAACAGACTGCAATTATGGGTCCCATTGCAGTGGCAGCTTATTCTTATATGTCACTGGTGCCCATTATTCAGCCGCCCATTATGAAATTATTAACCACGGAAAAGGAAAGAAAAATTAAGATGGAACAGTTAAGACCTGTATCCAAGCTTGAGAAGATTCTTTTCCCGGTTATTGTAACTATCATTGTCTGCTGTATCCTTCCTACCACAGCACCACTGGTTGGTATGCTGATGCTTGGTAACTTATTTAAGGAATCCGGTGTGGTAAGACAGTTGACAGAGACAGCATCCAATGCATTAATGTATATTGTTGTTATCTTACTTGGTACTTCCGTAGGTGCCACCACAAGTGCAGAAGCCTTCTTAAATTGGGATACCATTAAGATTGTGATATTAGGTTTAATTGCCTTTGCCTTTGGTACGGCAGCCGGTGTGCTTTTTGGTAAGCTTATGTGCTGGGCAACAAAGGGCAAGGTAAATCCATTGATCGGTTCTGCCGGTGTTTCCGCAGTTCCGATGGCTGCCAGAGTGTCACAGAAGGTAGGTGCAGAGGCGGACCCCACCAACTTCTTGCTAATGCATGCTATGGGACCAAATGTTGCGGGTGTTATCGGTACCGCAGTGGCAGCAGGAACCTTTATGGCTATTTTCGGAGTAATGTAATACAAAAGGTAACTGTGCAGCCAATGCACAGTCCGGCAGGGAATAGTTACTGCAAAAGTACAGAAAATTAGGAGGTTAATAAAATGGCAGGAATAGAAAAGAAACCCGTTAAAATTATGGAAACAGTTCTGCGTGATGCACATCAGTCCCTGATTGCAACAAGAATGACAACAGAGCAGATGTTACCTATTATTGAAAAAATGGACAAAGTAGGCTATCATGCAGTAGAGTGCTGGGGTGGGGCTACCTTTGATGCTTCCTTAAGATTCTTAAAGGAGGATCCATGGGAAAGACTGAGAAAACTGAGAGCAGGATTTAAAAATACAAAGTTGCAGATGCTGTTCCGTGGACAGAATATCTTGGGATATCGCCACTATGCAGATGATGTGGTGGAATATTTCGTACAGAAATCCATTGCAAATGGTATTGATATTATCCGTATCTTTGACTGTTTGAATGATATCCGCAACTTGGAAACGGCAGTGAAGGCAACTAATAAGGAAGGCGGACATTCTCAGATTGCCCTTTCCTATACCTTAGGTGATGCTTATACTTTAGATTACTGGATGGATATGGCAAAGCGTGTGGAAGATATGGGAGCACAGTCTCTTTGTATCAAGGATATGGCTGGTCTGTTAGTGCCTTATAAGGCAACAGAGCTGATACAGGCATTGAAGGATGCTACAAAGCTGCCGATTCAGTTGCATACCCACTATACTTCCGGTGTGGCATCCATGACTTATCTGAAAGCGATTGAAGCAGGATGTGATATTATTGACACAGCGATTTCCCCATTCTCTATGGGAACCAGCCAGCCGGCAACGGAGGTTATGGTAGAAACCTTTAAGGGAACACCATATGATACCGGATATGATCAGAATTTGTTGGCTGAAATTGCGGATTACTTCAGACCTATCCGTGAAGAAGCATTGGCTTCCGGTTTGATGAATCCGAAAGTATTAGGCGTAGACATCAAGACATTGCTCTATCAGGTACCGGGCGGTATGTTATCCAACATGGTGAGCCAGTTAAAGGAGCAGAATGCGGAAGATAAGTACTATGATGTATTGCAGGAAATTCCAAGAGTTCGTAAGGACTTAGGGGAACCGCCTCTTGTTACACCGTCCTCTCAGATTGTTGGTACACAGGCTGTATTCAATGTATTGATGGGCGAGAGATACAAAATGGCAACCAAGGAAACCAAGGCAGTTTTATCCGGGGAATACGGTGTTACCGTGAAGCCGTTTGACAAAGAAGTGCAGAAAAAATGTATCGGTGATAAGAAGCCCATCACCTGTCGTCCGGCTGACTTGATAGAAAATGAATTGGATAAGATTGAGGCAGAGATGGCGGAATGGAAGGAACAGGATGAGGATGTGCTGTCCTACGCATTGTTCCCACAGGTTGCCACAGACTTCTTCAAGTATCGTCAGGCACAGAAGACGGGAGTAGATCCAACTGCCGGGGATAAAAAGAACGGAACGTATCCTGTATAATTGTTATATGTATATAGTTTATTTTTATGAAAAGCCGATTTTATATCGGCTTTTTGTAGTACAGCCGAATTATCCAGAACAGGGCTGTGGAAAATCGGTATGGTTTATTTTTGCTGAAGAGGAGAAAAAAGGTTATGATAAGCTTACTTTATAACAAATTGTTTTGGAAATGTGATTTGCCTTATCTGATCTTGGCAGGAATCGTGGACTTTAGTGTGATACCACTGGGGTTTTTGGGAGCCGGAATGATTACAGACTATATAGAATCCTTTATGAATGGGGGATATATGGACGGCTATTTTGAAATTCTCTCCTATGAGATATTTTTACCCCTGGCAATGGGCGGTTTTGTTCTTATAGACCGCATAGTGTATGAAATATGGTTCTGGACAGGAGTATTTTTTCGAGGATATCGCAGCAAGGAAAAGGAAGTTAATCGGAGCATAGGAATTTTCACGGTAATAATGCTTTTTGGAATGATTCTTACATTATCTCTTGACAGTAATTTGATAACATGCAGTTTACTTCTTTCGGATTTTAAGAATGCAAGGACAGGAAATGTGGAAGTGGAAATTGCCGAATCGGTAGAGGTGGAGAAAAAAGTAGCCACAGGAAGATTTCACAATACAAAATATTACCTGATGATAGATGGAAAAAAGTATTCCATTGCGCCAGCCATGTATGAACGTATCAGTAAAGAATCATCATATTATCAGCGATATTCGGATAACAAAGCGGGATATGCTACACTTCAGCCAGAACTGGAATGGGACAAGGAAAATGAAAAACTGACTGCAAAGGAACAAGTTCCTGTGAAGTGGGAAAATGTGCATTTTTATGTGATAAAGATGCCCAACTCAAACAGAGCTGTGTCATGCATAATAACGGAAATGTCATGGGAGGAGTATCAGGCAGCACATCCCCTTAAGTAAACAGCAAAAAGGATTAAGTGTATCGAACTGTATGAATTTTAAGATATTGCACTTTGGGTAATCATTCAGATGGCTGAACGATTACCACTTTTTGCTTTGACGTAAAAATGATGAATGAAATGCTCTTGACTTGTGTTCTGTGAAAGTATAGAATTAAAAAAGTATATTTTATGATTGTTTATAGTTTAACGGAGGGAAAAATATGGCAAAGAAATGGTTGACAGGAATATTGTTTGCGGCAGGTTTTATAGTAATAGCAGGATGCGGACAAAAAGAAGAAAATGAGACTTTGGCAGAGGTAGAGCAGAACCAACAGCAGCAAGATAACGAAACACAAGAGGATAAGGAAGAACAACAGGATTTTCATCAGGGAAGTGATAAGGAAGATGCGGATGGATTTGATGAAAACTTGGGTCAGCCGGGGGACGATAGTTCATCTTCAGATTTAATTGTTTATCAATGGGAAGAAATTACAATCTCCATACCAGATATATGGGAAGGGAAATATCAGATAGAAGAGGGAGAAGATGGATTTTCCTTGATTCAGTCAGCTTCTGCAAAAAAGGAAGAGGGAATGGGATTTTTATGCGGCTTTTACCGCACTGACCGAATGATAACGGATCTTCCGGCAGCCGCAGCCCTGGCATATGGGAATGGGTTGCTTTATTATATGGAACAGCCTACAGATGTCTGTTATTTTACAGAGGATGCGGAAATTGCAAAGGAATATCATGAAATGCAAGAATGGATCAATGATATTGCTGCAACGGTTTCCATTGACAAAGAAGGAATCAAATACAATCCGGAGGAATTTGTCTGTCCCTTAAGCGATACGGTGCCTTTAAAGGACGATGAGCTTTTAAATCTTTCCGATAATCAACTGGCGATTGCCAGAAATGAAATTTATGCAAGGCATGGAAGAAAGTTTAAGGACAGCAATTTGGCAAGCTATTTTGAAAGCTGCAGTTGGTATGAAGGCAGCATATCGCCGGAAGAATTTGATGAAGCAGTGTTAAACCAGACAGAAAAGGATAATCTGGAGGTAATTAAAAATGCAGAAAAAGCATATGCACAGGAACATGCCAATCCTGAAGAATAGGGTGTAGGCAGTTAGGTAAATGGGGCGATGAGAAATACCTAAAAAATGGAGAAGATTATTATGGATAGAAAATATTGTGAGCCGGCTGATATAAAAGTATATGTAAAAGGAAAAGGTATTTTGGTTTGCCAGAAATCACTGATTGCATATGAGCTGCATTCTGGAAAGATTGTTGCCCGGGGAAACGAAGCCGGTAGAAAGGATTCTAATGAGACTGCCATCAAGGTATTATCACCTATAAAACAAGGCAGGATTACAGATTTTAACTGTGCATACAAATTATTGGAATGGTGTTTGAAACAATCAGGATATAAAAAAGGATTTTTGAAACAGGATATCATGGTATGTGTTCCCGAATGGATAAGTGAGATAGATAAAAAAGCTTATGAAGAAGTTTTATATCAGATTTGCAGCCATCCATGTATCAGCACAGAACCATTTGATAAAGTGACTCACAATTTAGCTTATGGTGATGTTGATATATTTTCGAAAAAGAGCACAAAAAATTATAGATATATTATTGGCATATGTAAGGATGAACCTATCCTTTATGCAAAAGAGCAGCTTATGGATGCCATAAAATATGCAAAGGAAAATGGCATGACACAAAAGGAACTTATGGATGCAATAAACAAGCAGCAATAGAGCTGGATGATTTTTATCACAAAATGGGCTGTGCATCAATTACTGAATGCAACAGCCCCATTTTTAACTAAGCAATTTTCGGTAACAGATAATCGGTAAGTTTCTGATTTGCCAAATGTATAATGGCTTCCACTACAGTGTGACAGACCTCCACAATATAACGGCAGTCTGCCTCAACCTCCTTCTTGATTTTTAGATATTCCGTATGCACCTTCTGTACATAATCTAAAAGAGCCTCCGGAGATTTAAATTCCTGTGCCTTTTTCTGATTCTTTTGTGCTTCCCCACTTTTAATATATTCATTCAAAGCAAATTTCAATTTTTTCTCATATACACAGTGATCTTTGATACTTCCAGTATAGATCTCATTGTGGGGAAAGGTAAAGTAATCTGCAATGTAATGAATCACTTGTCCTAAATTGCGGTAATAAGCTCTGGCATTGTGATGCAGTACATTATAACTTGTGGTCAAATTCATTACATATTGCCTGACATCTTCAAAGGTCCCTTGAATTTCATGGCGTTTTGTCAGAAAAGAAGGTTTGCAGTCCGGCAGGATACTGCCAAGATAAAATGCTTTCTTATGCTTTTCCAACGAATTTAATTTCATGGTACCCACCAGATATCTGGCTAAGGATATGTGAGATTTTTTTCTCATTACTGCCTCCTTGAAAAACATCTGTTTGAAAATTGCCTAATGTTATACTATTATTGTACCTATTTTCACAGGAATATGCAAGAGCATTTGTTTAGTTATTGGTTGACATATTTTGTTTACGGATTTTTCTGGAAAAGAAGACTTTGAAAATCAGAGGTTTTGTGATATAGTGGTTCTATGGAAAACACAAGGAGGAGAGAACGTGAACATAACATTAACTGGAAATTTAGGTTCTGGAAAAACAACCATTTGTAATATTTTACAAGAACAGGGCTATGAGATTGTATCCACTGGAAAAATTTTCCGACAGATTGCGGAGGAAAAAAACGTAACTGTCATTGAATTAAACAAGATGGCAGAGCAGGACAGAAGCATTGATGATTTGTTGGATCACAGGACTGCCCAGTTGGGAGAAACTCTAAACCATGTAGTCTTTGATTCACGATTGGCATGGAATTTTGTTCCTGATAGTTTTAAGGTATTTTTGCTGGTGGAGACAGAGGAAGCAGCCAGAAGAGTATTTCAGGACAGCGAACGGAATGCGGAAAGCTACGATTCCGTGGCAGGGGCAAGGGAAGGGCTGATTCACCGTGCCAACTTAGAAAAGAACAGATTTCAGGAGCTGTATTCCATTAATTATTATAATGCTGCCAATTATAATCTGGTGATTGAGAGTACCAAGGCAAATCCAGAGGAAATTGCCAAAGAGATCCTACGACAGTTTGAAATTTATGAGCAGTCTGCCTTTGCCACCAAGATACTGATCAATCGTCGCAGCGGGCAGGGAGATAAAATTTTTCAGGAATACACCTTAGAGGAGTATAGGAAAGAGAAGAAGGAATATGAATTTTTCATGGAGTTTTAAGAAAAAGTGCTTGAAATACATGAAAAAAAATGTTATACTATAAAAGGTAATTATAAAGATGACAGAATAAGAGTGGGCGATAAGTCCACTCTTTTGTTCATGATTATGCAGGAGAAGGAAGGGATAGCGTGTCAAAAAGAGAAGAGTATGAGGAAAAAACAGAGCGTCTTGTTACACCTATTATAGAACAGCACAATTTTGAACTGGTGGATGTGGAATATGTAAAGGAAGGCGGCAACTGGTACCTGCGAGTCTATATTGACAAGGAGGGCGGTATCACCATAGATGACTGCGAGGTGGTAAGCCGGGCATTGGGAGATTTATTAGATAGTGAAGATTTCATTGAGGAAGCTTACATCCTTGAAGTAAGTTCACCAGGCTTGGGCAGACCGTTAAAGAAGGAAAAAGATTTTAAGCGCAGTTTAGGCGAAGAGGTGGAAGTGAGAACCTACCGGGCCATCGATAAACAAAAAGAATTTGTGGGACTTTTGGTATCCTATGACAAGGATAGTGTAACACTACAATTAGATGAAAAAAATGAAATGACAATAAATAGAAGTGATATTGCGTTGATTCGGTTAGCATTTGACTTTTAAATAATTAGGAGGATAAGAAGAAAATGAACACAGAACTTTTAGAAGCACTAGACACATTGGAGAGAGAGAAAGATATCAGCAAAGAAACCATGTTGGAAGCAATCGAGAACTCTCTTATCATTGCGTGTAAAAATCATTTCGGAAAGTCTGACAATATTAAAGTGGAAATCAATAAAGACAATGGAGAGTTTAAGGTATTTGCGGAAAAGACTGTGGTAGAAGAGGTGGAAGATTCTGCGTTGGAAATCAGCTTAGTAGATGCCAAAATGATCGATTCCGTATATGAATTGGGTGATATTGTAAATATAGAAGTGAAATCCAAAGAATTTGGACGAATTGCCACTCAGAGTGCCAAAAATGTAATATTGCAGAAAATTCGGGAGGAAGAACGAAAAGTACTGTACAATCAGTATTATGGAAAAGAAAAAGATGTGGTAACAGGTATTGTTCAGCGTCAGGTAGGAAAAAATATCAGTATCAATTTAGGAAAAGCAGATGCCATGCTGAATGAAAATGAGCAGGTGAAAGGCGAAGCGTTTATGCCCACCGAGAGAATTAAGGTGTATATTTTGGAAGTAAAGGATACACCGAAGGGACCACGCATCTTAGTATCCAGAACTCACCCTGAACTGGTGAAACGTCTCTTTGAGGCAGAGGTAACGGAAGTAAAGGACGGAACCGTAGAAATTAAGAGCATTGCCAGAGAGGCAGGTTCCAGAACCAAGATTGCAGTATGGTCCAACCATCCGGATGTGGATCCGGTAGGTGCCTGTGTAGGTATGAATGGTGCAAGAGTCAATGCCATTGTCAACGAGCTTCGGGGAGAGAAGATTGACATTATCAACTGGAGTGATAATCCGGCAGTCTTAATTGAAAATGCCTTAAGTCCTGCGAAGGTGGTATCTGTAATTGCAGATGCAGAGGAAAAGACCGCAAAGGTTGTGGTTCCGGATTACCAGTTATCCCTGGCGATTGGCAAGGAAGGTCAGAATGCAAGACTGGCAGCAAGACTGACCGGCTTTAAGATTGACATTAAGAGTGAGACACAGGCACGGGAAGCAGAAGAAGTTGTGTCAATAGAAGAACCGGAGGATTTGGAGATGGATTTTTCTGAAGAATAAAGGGTGAAAGAAAAAGGACGTGATTATTTGAGTACAACAAAAAAAGTACCGCTTCGCAAATGCATTGGCTGTGGCGAGATGAAGGATAAACGGGAAATGATGCGTGTTTTAAAAACCACAGACAATGAGATAACCATAGATATCACAGGAAAGAAGAACGGCAGAGGTGCATATCTTTGTTACAGACAGGAGTGCCTGGAACAGGCCATGAAATCCAGAGGTCTGGAACGTTCCTTTAAAATGTCCATTGACAAAGAGGTGTATGAAAAGCTGAAAAAGGAGTTTGATGCACTTGGCACAAAATAATAAGGTCAGTTCTCTCATTGGTCTGGCAACCAAGGCCGGAAAAACTGCCAGTGGAGAATTTATGACAGAAAAGACGGTAAAGGAAGGGAAGGCATATCTTGTGTTGGTAGCCCAGGATGCCTCTGATAATACCAAGAAAAAGTTTCGAAATATGTGTGAATTTTATCAGGTGCCTATTTGCTTTTTTAGTGAAAAAGAAAGCTTAGGTCATGCCATGGGAAAAGAGGTTCGAGCATCTCTTGCCATCTTAGATGAAGGATTCGCAAAGACCATACAAAGCAAATTAGCACTGTCAACAACTGAATAACGGAGGTAGTAAGTATGTCAAAAATGAGAGTACACGAATTGGCAAAGGAGCTTGCCAAGGACAGTAAAGAAATTATAAAAATATTGAGCGAACAGGGAATTGTGAAGAAACCCCAGAGTTCGGTGGAGGATTCGGAAATAGAGCTGGTAAAGAAAGCCTTAGGCGGAGCAAAGGAAGAAAAGAAGCCTCAGCCGGAAAAGAAAAAAGAGGCAAAGAGCGATTCCGGAAAAATTACACAGGTTTATCATCCGCAAAACAGTCAGGCAGGAAAGAACGAAAAGAAGAATCAGAAGAAGGCCGGTAAGGAAGATAAACCGAAAGACAATAATCGCAGCAGCAATAACAGTGGCAATGGCGATAACAGAAATGCTAACAAGAGCGGCAATAAAAACACAAATAGCGGAAACAACAACGGCAGCAAAAACGGCAATGCTGGAAACAACAGTAGTAACAAAAACAACAATGCCGGCAACAACAATAGTAATAAAAACGGCAATAACAATAATAAAAACAACAATAACAACAGCAAAAACAAAAATAATAATAAGAACAACAAGAATAACAACAAAAATAACAGCAATAATAATTCAGGAAAAAATAACAGTCAGTCAAAACCTGCTCCAAAGGAGAAGGAAGAAACCATCAAGACAATTACTATTCCGGAAACTCTCACCATCAAGGAGCTGGCAGACAAGATGAAAGTACAGCCGGCAGTCATTGTGAAAAAACTGTTTATGCAGGGAACCATGGTGACGGTGAATCAGGAAGTGGATTTTGAAACTGCAGAGGAGATTGCATTGGAATACAATGTTATCTGTGAGCCGGAAGAAAAGATTGATGTGATTGCAGAGCTGTTAAAGGAAGAAGAAGAGCCAGAGAAAAGTTTAGTTGCAAGACCTCCGGTTGTGTGTGTTATGGGTCACGTTGACCATGGTAAAACTTCTTTGCTGGATGCCATTCGGGATTCCCATGTAATTGACAGAGAAGCGGGTGGTATCACACAGCATATCGGTGCTTATGTGGTACAGTGCAATGGTCAGAATATCACCTTTTTGGATACTCCGGGACATGAGGCATTTACGGCAATGCGTATGCGTGGCGCCAATGCCACGGATATTGCCATTCTGGTGGTTGCCGCAGATGACGGTGTAATGCCCCAGACCATTGAGGCCATTAACCATGCCAAGGCTGCCGGAACAGAAATTATTGTTGCCATCAACAAGATTGATAAGCCAAGTGCCAACATTGAGCGTGTAAAACAGGAATTGTCCGAGCATGAATTGATTGCAGAGGACTGGGGCGGAAGCACCATTTTCGTACCGGTATCTGCCCGTACCCATGAGGGAATTGAAGAACTCTTGGAGATGATTCTTTTAACGGCAGAGGTATGTGAATTAAAGGCAAATCCTAAGCGGGCTGCCAGAGGTTTGGTAATTGAAGCAGAACTTGACAAGGGAAAAGGACCCGTGGCCACAGTATTAGTGCAGAAAGGTACCTTAAAAGTAGGAGATCCCATTGCAGCCGGTTCCTGCTATGGTAAAGTGCGTGCCATGATGGATGATAAAGGAAGACGTGTAAAAGAGGCGGGTCCTTCTACTCCGGTGGAAATTTTAGGTTTAAGTGATGTGCCCAATGCAGGTGAGATTTTTGTATCTCCGGCAACGGATAAGGAAGCAAGAAACTTTGCAGAAACCTTTATCTCCGAGGGCAGGGAAAGAATGTTAGAGGAAACCAAGAATAAGATGTCCTTAGATGACTTATTCTCTCAGATTCAGGCTGGCAATTTAAAGGAACTGAACTTGATTGTAAAGGCAGACGTTCAGGGTTCTGTGGAGGCAGTAAAACAGAGTCTGGTGAAGCTTTCCAACGAAGAGATTATGGTAAAGGTAATTCACGGTGGTGTGGGAGCTGTCAACGAATCTGATGTAAGTCTGGCTGCTGCTTCCAATGCAATTATTATTGGTTTTAATGTGAGACCGGATCCGGTGGCAAAGGCTACCGCAGACAGAGAAGGGGTAGACTTAAGATTATACCGCGTGATCTACAATGCCATTGAGGATGTGGAGGCTGCCATGAAGGGTATGCTGGAGCCTATCTATGAAGAAAAGGTAATCGGACACGCAGAGGTGCGTCAAACCTTTAAGGCCTCCGGTGTAGGCACCATTGCAGGTTCCTATGTTTTAGATGGTGTGTTTGAGCGTGACTGCCAGACAAGAATTACCAGAGACGGGGAGAAAATCTTTGAAGGTGCACTGGCATCCTTAAAGCGATTTAAGGATGATGTAAAGGAAGTAAAAGCAGGTTACGAATGCGGTCTTGTGTTTGAAAAATTCAATGATCTGACAGAAGGCGATATTGTAGAAGCGTATAAAATGGTAGAGGTGCCTAGATAATGAGAAAAAACAGCATTAAAAATACCCGAATCAATGGGGAGGTGCAGAGAGAACTCAGTAATATTATCCGCAATGAGGTGAAGGATCCAAGGATTCATCCCATGACCAGTGTGGTGGCAGTGGAGGTTGCACCGGATTTAAAAAGTGCCAAGGCATATGTCAGTGTCCTTGGAAATGAGGAGGAGAAGGAAAATACTTTAAAAGGTTTAAAGAGTGCAGCAGGTGTTATCCGCAGCAAGCTGGCTCACTCCATTAATCTTAGAAATACACCGGAGATTACCTTTATTATGGATTCCTCCATTGAATATGGCGTCAACATGGCAAAATTAATTGATGAAGTAAATCGGTAAAACCCTTTTGGGGTTTTACCTTTTATCATAGTAACAGAAAGAGGTGGAAGTCATGAATCAATTAGAAAATTGGCTTGCAGGGGCAAAGGAAGTAGCCATTGCAGGGCATGTAAGACCAGATGGGGACTGTATCGGCTCCTGTTTGGGACTGTTCAATTATATTCAGGACAATTTTTCCGGGGTACAGGTAACGGTATACATAGAGAGGCCCTCGGAAGTGTTTGATTTTTTAAAGGGAATAGACAGCATATGCTATAATTATAACCAAGAAAAATCCTATGATGTGTTCTTTTCTCTGGATTGTGGGGATAAAGAGAGATTAGGAGAAGCCGCCAAATATTTCGATTTGGCAAAGCATACCATCTGTATTGACCATCATATCAGCAATACAGGCTTTGCAGAGGAAAATTATATCAAGGGAGAGTTAAGCTCCACCTGTGAATTTCTATGTGAATTTATGGAAGAGGAGAAAATCAGTGTGGAGACAGCCAAGTGCCTGTATACGGGAATTGCCCATGATACAGGGGTATTTCAGTATTCCAATAC
Organism: uncultured Lachnospiraceae bacterium; assembly: GCA_947174015.1. GTDB lineage: Bacteria > Bacillota > Clostridia > Lachnospirales > Lachnospiraceae > RUG11237. The sequence goes on from CAMWHJ010000021.1 coordinate 30,534, forward strand.
CACTGCTAAGACCTTGAGTACAGTGGGGATGTTAATAGACAAGGGCTTTGATTTTACGAAAATTGTGGATGAAACCATCTATCAGAAAACTTACAAGCAGCAGCAGATTACCGGCAGGGCTTTGTTGGAAAGTATGATGGTGCTGGAGGGCAAGGTGATCTTTTCGGCAGTACATGAGAAGGATATGAAATTTTATGGTGTGACTTCCAAAGACTTAGAGGGCATTGTCAGTCAGCTTCGCACCACAAAAGGAGTAGAGGTGGCAATCTTTATGTATGAACTGGAGCCAAGGGTGTTTAAGGTAAGTATGCGTTCCAACAGCTATGTGAATGTCAGTGAGATTGCAAGCTTTTTTGGCGGCGGTGGTCATGTGAGGGCAGCAGGCTGCACGATGCAGGGCGGTATGCATGATGTGATCAATAATCTCACAGGGCATATTGAGAAACAGATTGTGGCTCATGAACAGCCGGAAACCTAAAGAATCAAGAGGTAAACACGTGTACAACGGAATTATTAATGTTTATAAGGAAAAAGGATATACCTCTCATGACGTGGTGGCAAAGCTCAGAGGCATCTGCAAACAGAAGAAAATCGGTCATACCGGTACGCTGGATCCGGAAGCGGAGGGTGTACTGCCGGTGTGTCTGGGCAAGGCAACCAAGCTTTGCGATCTTTTGACCGATAAGGACAAGACTTATGAAGCCTGTCTGCTCTTAGGAGTGGAAACAGACACTCAGGATATGACTGGCTCTGTATTGCATACCAGTCCGGTGGAGGTGACAAAAGAACAGGTGGAAACGGCAATTTACCGCTTTGTGGGAAACTATCAGCAGATTCCGCCCATGTATTCCGCTTTAAAGGTAAATGGCAAAAAGCTTTACGAATATGCCAGAGCGGGAATTCAGGTGGAGCGGAACGCAAGGGAAGTGATTATTTATGGGATTTCCATTCAAAAGATAGAGCTGCCCAGAGTGTGGTTTCAGGTGGAGTGTTCCAAGGGAACCTATATCCGTACACTTTGCCATGATATTGGGCAGAGCTTACATACAGGAGGTGTCATGGAAAGTCTGGTGCGAAAAAAAGCTGGTGTTTTTCGAATTGAGGACAGTCTGAAACTGGAAGAAATTGAAAGACTGCGAAATGAGGGAAAGCTGGAAAGCGTGCTTTTTCCCTTGGACAGTATGTTCTCTCAAGTGGAAAAGGCAGTGGTCCATACATCTTATAGTAAGATTTTGTATAATGGAAATGGACTGTGGCCCCAGTGCCTGCTGACAGAACCAAAAGATGAAGAGCTTAGGATTTATGATGAGGCAGGACACTTTATAGGCATATATCAGTGGGAAGAGACAAAGGGTCAGTACCAGCCTAAAAAGCTTTTTCTTCCCATAGAGGAAAATGATAAATAGGAAAAGCAAAAATTTGAAAGAGGTAACTGTTCAGTAGGTCTGTGCATTTACTGCACAGACCGTAAGAAAAAGTGGATATAACAGGCAAAGAACCATTGCCGTAGGCAATTTTGCATGGTTCTTTGCTTGTAACTATGAAGGTACTGAATAGTTACTGAAAAAGTTGCAAGTGAAGCTGAAAGGCTGGTGCGAAAAATGGAATATATCAAAGGAACAACAGAGTTTGTAATTGAAAGGGAAAGTGTTGTCACACTGGGAAAATTTGACGGTATTCACAGGGGACACAGTAAACTGTTGGATAAGGTAAAGGAACTGGCAGGCAGTGATTATCGGAAGGTTTTGTTTACTTTTTCGGTGCATCCAAAGGTTTATCTAAAGGGAGAGACACCAAAGGTATTGATGACAAATGCAGAGCGTTATTATTATATGGAAAAGGAAGGCTGGGACTATCTGATAGAATATCCCTTTGTGGAAGAAACAGCCTCCATGGAACCAGAAGATTTTGTGGAAGAAGTGTTGATAAAGCAGCTTTCTGCTGCCCATGTGGTGGTGGGAGTGGACTTTCGCTTTGGGCATAAAAGAAGAGGAACCATTGATACCCTGAGGCGTTATGAAAGACATGGCTGCTTTCAGGTACATGTGGTGGCAAAGGAGCAGTATGAAGACAGGGATATCAGTTCTACACTGGTGCGCAGTGAGGTGGAAATGGGACGTATGGAGGAGGTTACCAAACTTTTGGGACATCCCTATACCATTACTGGAAAAGTGGAATATGGCAGGCAGTTAGGGCGTACCTTAGGGATTCCAACCACCAATCTTATGCCGTCAGACAACAAGCTGCTGCCGCCCTATGGTGTGTACTTTACCAAAACTATTTTTCAGGGGAAAACCTATAAAGGCATAACAAATATTGGCTGTAAGCCCACCATTGCAGATGAATTAAAGCGGGGTGTGGAAACATATCTGTTTGATTTCAGCGGTGATCTGTACGGTGAGCTTCTGACGGTGGAATTATATAAGTATCATCGTCCAGAGATGAAATTTCCCCATATTCATGCATTGAAACAACAAATGGAACAAGATATTGAAACAGCAAAAAAATATGATTTTGAAAAAGGGGGAGTATAAATGAAACTCACATATGTATATCACAGCTGTTATGTGCTGGAATTTGAAAAAGAAGTACTGATTTTTGATTACTTTATGGGAAAACTGCCGGAGTTTGACAAGAATAAGAAAGTTTATTTCTTTGCAAGCCACAAACATCAGGATCATTTTACCCTGAAAATTTTTGAGTTTGCAAAAGTATATCCCAATGTTACTTATGTACTGTCCAATGACATCCGGCTTTCCGAAAAATACTTAGAGCAGAACGGTTATCCCAAGGAAATCAAGCAGAAAATAGTGTCTATTCGTAAGCATGAAGAAAAACAGATTGACGCTCTTCGGGTGGAAACCTTGAAATCCAATGATGCAGGCGTTGCCTTTCTGGTCACGGTGGAAGACAAATGTATTTACCATTCCGGTGACTTAAACTGGTGGAATTGGGAAGGGGAACCGGAAAGTTATAATTCCAAGCTGGAATTTAAATATACCATGGAAATTGACCGCTTGAAGGACAGAAAGATAGATGTAGCATTTGTGCCGTTGGATTCCAGACTAAATACCTCATTCTATAAGGGAGTGGATTATTTTGCCAGAAATACCAAGGCAACACTTATTTTTCCCATGCATATGTGGAGACACTATGAGCTGGTTGAAAAGCTGAAACGAAGTGAAATTACAAAAAATTATCGCCAGAGGATTATTTCAGTCAGCAAGGAAAATGAAAGCTGGGTGATTGAATAGTGGCAGATTGGATTGTATATTTGGGTGGTACATGCATCGCTGTTCTGTTGGTAATTTACAATATTATCATATCAGAGAGAAACAGAAAAGCCAGATTTCTAAAGCAGATAGAGGAACAATGGGGAAACTTTGTAAACCGGGAGTATACACAGGAGGAATATGAGTGTATCTCGCATTATTCTTCTTCCATGGAAAGTACTTGGGAAGTGGACGATATTACTTGGAATGACTTGGATATGGACAGGATTTTTAAGGCTATGAATCACACCCAGTCCTCTCTGGGGGCAGAGGTACTCTATGATATGCTGCGAAAGCCGGTGTTTTCCAATGATGTTTTGCAAAAGCGGGAAAAACTCATCTGCTTTATGGCAGATCACAAGGAAGAACGGACGAAAATGCAGGTGATATTTGGTCAAATCGGAAGAACCAGGGAATATGCCATTACCGATTATATGTCCATGTTAGATCATGTGAAGCAGAAAAGCAATGTGATTCACTATATTACGGCAGCCCTGTCAGCGGCAGCACTTATGAGCCTGTTTCTCGATCCGGTAATAGGAATTTTACTGGTGATACTTGCCTTTGCTGTCAGTGCATCCACTTATTATAAAGAAAAGGCATTGGTGGAACCTTATCTGATTTCTTTTGCTTATCTGCTGCGGATGATGAATGCGGCAGAGAAACTCTGTAAGGAAAAGTTAGAGGGCTTAGAAGAATATCAGAAATCCTTGAAAGTGGGAAACCGCAGTCTTGCCGGTTTTCGAAAGAATGCCGGTCTGGTTATGAGTATGAAAAACAGTGGTTCACCTCTGGATGTGTTGATGGATTACATCCGCATGTTTTTTCATGTGGATTTGATTAAGTTTAATCATATGGTGTCAGTGCTTCAGAACAGGACCGTGGAATGTAAAGAAATGATGGCAACCATAGGGCTTTTAGAGGCAGCCATTGCTATTGCATCTTTTCGTGAGGCATTGCCCTATTACAGCCTGCCGGTGCTGAAAGAGGAGAAAAAAGCCTATTTTCAGGCAGAGGGCTTGTATCATCCCATGATTGAAGCACCAGTGGCAAATGATATTTCGGTAAGAAAAGGTGCACTGATTACCGGTTCCAATGCCTCTGGGAAGTCCACCTTTTTAAAAACAGCCGCAATCAATGCCATTTTAGCCCAGACCATTCACACCAGTATGGCAAAGAGCTATCAGGCACCTTTTTTCCGGATTTATTCCTCCATGTCACTGCGGGATAATCTGGCAGGAAATGAAAGTTATTATATGGTGGAAATTAAGGCGTTGGGCAGGATTTTGGATGCCGTCCACAGGAAAGATACCCCGGTTTTAACCTTTGTGGATGAGGTGCTTCGGGGAACCAATACGGTGGAGCGAATTGCAGCATCCTCTCATATTCTGCTGGAGTTAAATCAGGAGCATGTGATCAGTTTTGCAGCGACCCATGACATTGAACTGACTTATCTGCTGGAGCAGCACTATCACAATTTCCACTTTACCGAGGAGGTACAACAGGGAGATATCTTCTTTAGTTATCATCTTTTTTCCGGTCGTGCCCAGAGCCGCAATGCCATTAAACTGCTGTCTTTGCTGGGGTATGAAAAGAAGATTGTGGAAAGTGCGGAACGTTGTGCCAGCCGTTTTTTGGAACAGGGAGTCTGGGAATTGTAAGACAGGGATTATTGTTCGGCAGAAAAAACAGGGCTGGAAAAGGATGGATGAAACAATGCGAAAGTTGATTTTTATGGATGTGTGTGTAGCTGTGAAGAGAGTGAACAGCTATATGAAAAGGGAAAGGAGGCAGCAATGGTGGGGAAGTTTTATGCAGTGCGAAAAGGGAAGAAAACTGGGATTTTTTCCACATGGGAGGAATGCAAACGTCAGGTGGATGGATTTTCAGGAGCAGAATACAAAAGCTTTAAGACAAAGGCAGAGGCACAGGAGTACTGTGAATCCACAGTAAAGGTAGAGGGCATAAAATGTGAAGCAGAATGCTATACAGATGGGAGCTTTGATGTAGATACAAACAGATATTCCTATGGTGCACTGATTTTGTGGCAGGGACAGGAATATGAGTTAAGTGAAGCTTTCTATGATGAGGAGATGGCAAGTATGCGCAATGTGGCCGGAGAAATTGAGGGAGCCAGAGCTGCTATGAAATTCTGTGTGGAGCACGGTATCAAGAGCCTTTTGCTGCATTATGATTATGAAGGGGTGGAAAAATGGTGCATCAGTGCATGGAAATGCAATAAGAAGGGCACCATTGCTTATAAGGCTTATTATGATGAAATCAAGCAGGATTTACAGGTGGTTTTTCACCATGTGAAAGGACATTCCGGAGTGGAAGGAAATGAGCGTGTGGATGGATTGGCAAAGAAGGCACTGGGGATTGGTTAGAAAGAACCAGCATATGTTGAAAAGGCGGTTTTTTCATAAGACAAAGGAAGGAGAGAAAACTTAGGGATGCAGCTATTTTGGCAGAAAGAAAGTGAGAAAGAACTTTCAGATAAAATACGAAAGGCAGAGGAAGCTCTCCTGACCGGACAGAGGAATGTTTTGCGTTTTTTGTATTCGGCGGTGATTGAGGCAGACAGAGAAAATGCAAAGCTGGCAGCAGGCTGTATCGGGGAGGAATTGAAAAAATTAAATGCAGCTCAAATGATGAATTTAGAGAGAGAATTTAGAACTTATACCTCTATGGAATGGTTTACAGACTTTGAAAAGGTATGTCTGGAGAATTTAAAAGAAAAGCTTTCAGACGAAGAGCTGTTTTTATGGGTGGTTCGTTTGGGAACCTTTCATCCCAATGGATATTTTCGGGAAAAGTGCATACAGGAATTGAAATCAGACCTTTCCTCTGCTCCTTATCTCATTCTGCGGTGTAATGACTGGGTGGCAGTGATTCGAAATCAGCTTAGCAATCCGTTGATTCAAAATTTCAAGAAAATGAATGGAGAAGAACTGTTGGCACTGCTTCCATTTCTTGCCAAGGTCAGACAGGGAGAACGATATGAGAAAGATATGTTTTGTGGAATAGAGGAAGAATATTTTCTTTGTCTGAAGGAGAAAATTCAGCAGCTTGGGATGTATGAGCTGCGACAATTGGAAAGCAGAGGAACCTGTTATCTTTATTCCATGCTGTTAGAAAAGCAGATGTTGAGCAAGACACAGATAAAACAGTTGATTTCTCTGGAAAGAACCAGCGTTGGAAAAAGGCTGTTGTTTTCGGGACTTTGGAGGCAGTATGAAATTTCCATGGATGAAGCGGAAGTTTTTTTGCAGGATAAAAGCAGTGTGGTGCGAAAAATGGCGATGGAATTTAAATATAACATGATTGGGGATGCTTGGCAGGGGCTGGAGTTTTTTTTGCTGGATCATTCAAAAAGTGTGCGGGATTGGGCAGCTTATATTTTGAGAAAGCATACGGATATGGATGTTTTGGAATTTTACAAAGCACATTTGCGGGAGCCTGATACACTCACTGCAATTCTGGGCATGGGACAACAGGGCAGCAAGGAAGCAGTTCCTCTTATTGAGCCATTTTTAAACAGTGAAGATGAGCGGTATGTACGCAATGCCATAAAATCTATGGGAAGGCTCTTGGCAGAAGATGGGGCTGATCTTTACTGGAGGTATCTTTTTGATGAACGAGTGCAGGTGTCGAAGGCGGCTTATAGGGCAATTTGCGATAACCGGATTTGTATGGGGGCAGAAACAATTTATCAGGCATTGCTAAATTGTGAAAATTTTAACAAAAGGAAATATCTGATTAATTTACTGCTTCAGGAGTCCTCTTGGAGCAGGCTGCCTTTTCTCTTACTTCTTTATCAGTATGAGGAAAAAGATTTGAGAGATAGAATCCAGAAGGCGGCAAATGCCAGAAGCTATTATGCCCGCCTCACCAAAGAAGCGGCGGAGCGGATAAAAGAGATCATGTATCGAGAAGAGTTGCAGATACCAAAGAGAGTACAGGAGGAGATTGCCTTAGATTTAAAATATGTAACAGCATAGCAGATGGCAGGCAGCAATGATTGTACAGGCTCTAAAATAGGAACAGATAAAAGGAGTTAAAAAAGGAGGTGTTGCGATGCAGAAAAAGCAATGGTTTATTGCAGATACCCACTTCGGAGATGAACGGATTTTAAGATATGAAAATCGTCCTTTTCCCAGTGTAAGTGAGATGGATGAAATATTGATACAGCACTGGAATCAGGTGGTGGCAGAGACAGATGAGGTTTTTTTGATAGGAGATGTGGGGCAGGAGGCAATCATAGAAAAGTTGTCCGGGCAGAAATATCTGATTAAGGGAAACCATGATGAAAAATCCAATAGGGAATATAGAGATTGCGGTTTTTTAGAAGTATATGATCATCCTATTATATTGGAGGGGTTTTGGATCTTATCTCATGAGCCGTTGTATGTGAATGAATCTATGCCCTATGCCAATATTTTTGGACATGTACACAATTCGCCTATCTATAAGGATTACAGCAGTCAGCATTATTGTGTGTCAGTTGAGCGGATTCATTATACTCCCATATCTTTTCAAGAGATAAAAAGACAGATTCAGCAGGGAAAGGGCGGATGATATGACAGGGAATTGTATAGTGGCAGTCAGTAGATTTCAGACAGCAATGCTGGTGCTTTGGGTGGCAGCTGAAGTGGGATTCTTTCTCTATTATGTGATTACATGGAATAAGTTAAAAAGGTATGAAAAAATTCGTTCCCATGGGGAACTGGCACCGGGCAGAGTGGAAGAGATGCTGCGAAAATACAATGTCGGAGAGGATGGGAAAGGGTATTATACTTATCAGATTACCTATGGTTTTTGTGCGGAGGATGGAGAATGGTATTATCAAAAGCTTACCATGGAGCAAAAGGAATGTCAAAGAGAAGATACGATATTGGTTTACTATAACCCAGATAATCCAAATGATAATTTTACCGATTATCATTTGGAAAAACTGCAAACAGAAAGAAAGTATGTGGGTATGTTTCTGGGAGTAGTCACAACCATATTTGTGGTAATCATTGTCAGCTCCATGGTGTTTTTTAAGAAGTAGAATTTGGGGGAGTGAACCAATTTTTCTGTCGGTTCAGTCTCCTTTTTAATTGACGTAAAAATCGTTCATTTCCAGTGACCTCTACCATAGGTCCAAAGGACAGCACTTCAATCAGAAGCTCTGTTTCCTGTTTTTCATTATAGTAGATAAGACATTGGTATTCGTTCTCAGCTAATTTTGTGGTGTTTTTGTCATAATTGGCAAATTGTAACATAGCCCGTTCCAAAGCATTTCTCCTGTCATGAATCAGAAGAGATACCGGTTCCTTATAATACGTCTTTCGAATCAGTGCGTTTAAGTCCACAGATACATCTGAGTGTTTTTCCATAAGGCGGACTTTTTCCATTCTGTCTAAATTCAAAATCTCCAACCGCATATGGTTATTTTTTGTATTTTCTAAAGCAAGAAGCCGAAATTTATCATTTTTCACAGAATATTCCAGACGGGCAGGCAGATAGTGATGGTGCACCCGCTGATTGCTTTTGGACACATATTCAATATCTACAAAGTGCTGTTTTTCAATGGCAGCTACCAGAGTGCGGAAGCTTTCAATGTAGAGAGGACTGCTGTAATCATCCCCATCAGAAAAACGATCATAATAGTGAAAGTTCTTCTCCTGCCAAAGCACATCTGCCTCTGTCAACTGAGAGAGAAGTAGTTCACGCTGGTTTTCATCTAAAAAAAGCTGCATCCTCTTATCCAGCAAAATGGTTTTTATATAGGATTTCTGCAGGCGGCTTAAGGGCAGATAAAACTGTTGGGAAAGACTGGAAAGATAACAGTCCCCCTCCTTTTCGCATAGTCCCCACTCTTTTGAGGAAAGCTTTGGTATCAGGTAAATAAGGCTTTCCTCAAAGCCCAGTTCTTTTACACCGGTACGCAGATCCTCCAAAGTAAATCCTTCTTTGTGTTGCAATAAAGCTTGTAATATCTGATAATAAGAATTGTAAATTTCTGAAAATAACTGCAAATCTATTCCTCCTGATACATTTGATACATGACCTGTAAATCATGGTAAAAACGCTGCTCCACAAAGGGACTGCTGCAATGAAATTCCTTAATTCTGCCGATAAAGGTACGAATCCAAGGCAGCATTTCATTGGCATCAAAAACCTGCTTTTCATACTGATAGGTCATATCATCTAACTGACTTATCACACCGCCCTTTCCCTCACGCTCCAGACGGTTGACAATATAGTGTTCATAAGGTTCTACAACCTCTAAGGTAAAAGAGATCCATTCCATGCGGCTTTGATGGGTGTTTTGGAAGGATACTCCCCAGGCATTTTGAAGATTTTGCTCCAAATCCTCAAAATGCTTTTGATAATCTTCCGCCTTAGAAAGAAAGGTTACGTTTTTAATGGTATCCATCCGAAAGCAGCTAAACCGTTTGGGCTTTTTTAAATAACCGCAGAGAAAGCGCCTGCCGGTGCGGGTGCTGGTAAAGAATTTTAAAGGCAGCAAAGTGACAGTGCTGTCACGGCGATTTTTGGAACTTTGAATTTCCAGCTTTGCATAGACTTGTTGTTCCATGGCCTGTAATAGTAAAAAGAGCATTTCATCTTCCAAGGTATGTACAAAAAAGCTGTGTTTTACCCGAAAAAGTTGATTTTTTAAGGAAAAAACATCCATCAGTGTGCTGCCTAAAAATCCCAAAGGAGATACCAGTTGGAAAAAGCAGAAGGAGGACAGCAGTTCAGGATAGCGGTGCAATAAACTCACATCATCAGGAGCTAAACGGTAATAAAGGGATTTGCCCTGTTTTTTGCTGGTCAGCAAGCCCAGATGTTCATATTCCTTACATTTTCTGCGGATGGTCTGGGTATCAAAAAGCATTCCGTACTGTTCCAAAAGTCCATTGGAAAGTTCCTCCACAGTACATTTTTCTTGGCTGGATAAAAAGTCCAGAAGATGAAAGTGCAGAGAGATATCATTATCCGTGAAGCTTTTGGTTTTCCAGACCTTGTATAGCGGATTGCTGTCCAGCAGGTTGCTGTCAATGGCAAGGGAAATATTTTTGCCCTTTGCGGTGTAATCCTGCCGTACAAAGCCAGAGAGCCAGCTTTCTAACCGCCGCCGTTCATTGTCATAAGTGCGGCTGCTTTTTATGGTAAAGTCCTCTCTGGTCTTAAAGCCATACACAAAGAAGTCACGCACATATTCTCTTGTTTTGGAAAAGCTCTTTACCAGCTCCTTAAATTCAGACATAGTATTCTCCTTTCTGAAAGGTCAAAAAGCCTTTTCGAGCAAGCTCCAACATCTTTCGGACCTTTTGACCTTAGCATTATTCTATCAGTCTATCATAGAAAAGAATAGATTCGCAACTTTTTTGAAATGATAATTGGAAAATAATGCCGTATACTAAATTCATAAGTTGAGAAAAGGCAATGATGATAAGAGAAAAAGAAAAGGAAGTGGTAGAAATGTTTGTAATTTGTGATGAAAAGACAAAATATCCTATTAAAGTGTGGTTGGGAGATAAAAGTGAAATGGAAGAGAATTGTCTGGGGCAGGCATATCATCTGGCTAATCTGCCGTTTTTACATAAATGGGTGTGCCTGATGCCTGACACTCATGCAGGAAAGGGGATGCCCATCGGCGGTGTCATAGCCACAAAGGATGTTATCATTCCCAATGCGGTGGGTTCTGATATTGGATGCGGCATGGTTTTTGCAGCCACCAACATTAAGGTGGAAGATATTAAGGAGATACAGACCGGAAATGGCACACTGATTCAGGCAATGGTGGGAGGTATTATGCGAACCATTCCCTTGGGTGTGGAGCGTTATAAGACAAAGCAGGAATGTGAGCTGTTAGACAGAGCAAAGGAGCAGATAGATGAATATAGTGAAAATCCACAGTTACTGCCTCTGCTGGAGGATGGGTATTATCAGGTGGGAACCTTAGGCGGTGGAAATCATTTTATTGAACTTCAGGAGGATGATCAGGGGTATCTCTGTATTATGATTCACTCCGGCAGCCGTCATATGGGAAAAGCAATTTGTGATTATTTTCACAAAGTGGCAGCACAGTTAAATAACACTTATTACAGCAGTGTACCGGAGGATTACCGTTTGGCATTTTTGCCGGTGGAGACGACAGAGGGAAAGCAGTACATTAAGTGGATGAACTTAGCCCTTGATTATGCCTATGAAAACCGGGCAAGAATGCTGTCAAAGGTATGTGAAATTGTAAAGGAACAGATTGAAAAGCATACCGATTTACAAGTGGAGTTTACGCAGGAAATCAACTGTCACCACAACTATGCCGCCTTGGAAAACCATTATGGAGAGAATGTCTGGGTGCACCGCAAGGGTGCCACCAGAGTAAGAGAAGGCGAACTGGCTGTGATTCCGGGAGCAATGGGATCTTACAGCTATGTGGTGGAGGGAAAGGGATTTGAAGAGACTTTCCACACATCCAGCCATGGGGCGGGACGGAATTATTCCAGAACCGGAGCCAGAAATACCTTTAGTGTGGAACAGGTTATGGTAGATTTGAAGGAACAGGGTGTTATCCTGGGAAAACGGAAGAAGAATGATGTGGCAGAGGAATGCCGCTTTGCCTACAAGGATATTGAGGCAGTCATGAAAGAGCAGCAGGATATGGTGACGATTCTTCGGAAATTGAAAACGGTGGGAGTTGTAAAAGGATAAAGGGAAAAACGAAATATTTATTTATGTTCTGACATTGGGGCAAAGCCCCTGTCAGGCGGTGCCAACAGCTTTGCTGTATGGTATATCATAAATATTTAGATAAATTACACCTGTCAAGTGTAAAACCAATGTGGGATTGGTATCAGTGTTTATTTGGCGGTTCAACTCCGCCCTGCGTAAGCAGTAGCTAAATTGGTAAAGCAAACACAAAAATGGCAAACGATTATCGTTTGATGGTTCGAATCCATCTCCAAAGAACCTTGTGGCACCCCTTTTGACGGCACCGGAAATTTTCGGGGAGAGCAAATTCTCTTAAGCTTGTAAGGCTGAGGATACCGCAGACAAAAAAGTGAGAACAGCAAAGTGAAAACTTAAGGGAACACTCCCTTGAGAGGCAGCGGCGTCCTTCTTATGATTTTTCTGCTGAATCAGCCTTCCGTGGACAGAGGATGCAAAAGGGGCGGCAAACAGGGATTTTTATAAGAATTTCGTATTTATGTATATATAAGAAGGAGATTGAATTATGAAATTTACAGAAATGAGAAACAAATTGATGAAACACTTTAAAGAAATGACAAAAGGTGTGGATCATCTGTTTGAAATATCAGTAGACAAAGATGAACTGTGGAATCTGTATCTTGATAGTTTTCCGGCAGGAACAAATGAGATTTATAGAGAACGCAGAGAACATGATTGTAGTTGCTGCAGACAGTTTATCAAGACAATTGGTAATGCTGTTGTGATTAAGAACGGTAAAATTATAACTATTTGGGATTTCAGAACAGATGACAGTACATATCAGCCAGTATTAGATGCTTTATCTAATTTCATCAAATCTCATGCTGTGTCAGATTTTTATGTAAGTAAGTTTAAGATGATTGGCACATTGAAAAATTATGCGGAAATGGAAAATGGCAAGGTGCAGGAATGGACACATTTTTATGTAGAGCTACCTGACAATCTGGTTGATAGGAGTAGCCGTTCTGAGGGCTACATTAAAGGTGGATTTAGAGATACAAGAAATGTATTCAAGCGTTCTCTTGAGGAAATTTCAATGGATTCTCTTGATACAATTTTGGAACTCATCAATTCCAATACACTTTACAAGGGAGAAGAGTGGAAGGGTGTGCTTGGTGAGTTTAAACGATATAAAAAGGAATATGATAAGTTAAGTTCCGAAATGGAAAAAGATATCTATGCATGGGAACAGTCTGTAAAAGCAGGTATCGCCATTGGACGAATCAGAAACCATAGTATCGGAACATTGCTTGTTAATGTAAGTGAAGGAATGGATTTGGATACAGCGGTTAAAAAGTATGAGCAGATTGTGGCGCCTGCAAATTATAAGCGTCCAAAAGCAATCTATACGAAGAAGATGTTAGAGGATGCAAAGAAGACTATTACGGAGCTTGGTTATATGGATTCGTTGCAGAGAAGATTTGCTAACTTGGATGATATTACGGTGAATAATATTCTGTTCTCAAATAGAGACGCTGCCAGGAGAATCAGCGGAGTAGATGATATCTTTGAAGAAATGGAAAAAAATGTTGCTGTTAATCCGAGAAAATTTTCAAAGGTTGAGGAAATTTCCGTCACAGATTTCATCAGCAAAGTTATTCCAACTGCTAAAGAAGTTGAAGTATTTGTAGAGAATAAGCATGACAAAAATTTTGTTTCCATGATTGCACCATGTAATAAAGAAGCAAAGACAATGTTTAAGTGGAATAATGGTTTGAGCTGGGCTTACACAGGAAATATTACCGATTCTGATATGAAACAGAATGTAAAAGCAGCAGGTGGTAATGTAGATGGTGTTCTCAGGTTTTCAATCCAGTGGAATGAAAGCGGTAAAGATAATAGTGATCTTGACGCACATTGTATTGAGCCTAATGGACATGAGATTTATTATGGTTCAGATAAGAAACCGAGAATGTCTTCTATGGGTGGACAGCTTGACATTGATGTTATAGAACCAAATCGTGATATGCCAGGCAGACCTTCTGTGGAGAATATTACATGGGCAGATAAATCACGAATGAAATCGGGTGTATATAAATTCTTTGTGAATCAGTATACAGCAAGAGGAACGAAAGGATTCAAAGCAGAAATTGAATTTGACGGGGAAATTTATTCATTTGAATATAATCACCCTGTCAGTGGAAATGTGCAGGTCGCAGAAGTGACACTGGATAATAATGGTAATTTTACTATTAAGAAAAAACTTTCTGGTAGTTCTACGATTACAAGTAGAAATATCTGGGGAGTAAATACGAATCAGTTTGTTCCTGTTTCAGTTATTAGTTATAGCCCGAATTATTTTGACGAACAGGATGGGATTGGACATAGACATCTATTCTTTTTCTTGAAAGATTGTGTAAATACAGAGGAGCCTAACGGATATTACAACGAATTTTTGAAGAGTGAACTTGCAAAGCATAAGAGAGTGTTTGAAGCACTGGGTGCAAAATGCCATGTAGAAGATACCGAGGATCAGCTTTCCGGAATTGGGTTTAGCATGACAAAGCGGGCAGAACTGGTTGTAAAAGTAAAAGGTGCAACTGAAAGAATCATGAAGGTGAAATTTTAATCGGAAAAGGAGAAAGAGATTATGGCAGTAGAAAACATTTTTGAGTATGCAGCGAGGAATAAGGTACGTTTTTCATTTAAAGGCTTGATTTCGGTTGAAGATTTATGGGATTTATCTCTGACAAATTTGGATGCAATTTACAAGGAATTGAATAAGAAGTCAAAACAGTCTGAAGAGGAAAGTCTTTTAAATATCAAGACTCAGGAAGATGAACTTCTGAATGTTCAGATCGCTATTGTAAAGCATATTGTTTCTGTAAAGCTGGCAGAAAAGGAAGCAAGAGAAAAAGCATTGGCTAAAAAAGCCCAGAAGCAGAAAATCATGTCTATCATTGCAGCAAAGCAGGATGAAGCATTGCGGAATAGTTCCATTGATGATTTGCAGAAGATGCTTGATGAACTTGGTGATTAATTGGGGCGAAGAGATTTTTATTTGTGAAGACTGTATTTTTTTAAACTTGTAAAGTGATGATAGTATAGAAAAGAGGGATATAAGATGAAGATTATAATTAAAGATAATCAGGCAGGCTTTGTCACAAAGAACGGTCTGTTTGTTAAGATGATAACCGCAGGTATTTATCATTTCTCTAAGACTTTGGGTTATCAGGTACAGATAGAAGAGATGTCAGGAGAAGTGAATTATTTGGATGTGCCATATCAGATACTGGCACAGGATGAGAATTTTTGTAAGGCTACCATACATATGGAAATCCCAGATGGTTATGCAGGTTTTCTCTATGTAAATGACAACTTGCATTCTTTGGCGAATCGCAGAGAATACACTTTCTGGAATGTATACGAAAAATACAGTATAAAGCTCATTTCCATGAAGCAGCCGGAAATCAGTCCGGAGGTCAGCAAGCAGATGCTGGCAGTAGTTCCTGTGAGAATGTATAAGACGGCTGCCATTGGAGACGGCGAAGTGGGATTATTGTACTACAACAATATTATGCAGAGACAGCTTTCTAAGGGAATCTATTCTTTCTGGAATTATAATACAGAGGTAGCGGTCAAGATTTTTGACAAGAAGCAGCAGAAATTAGATATTGTAGGTCAGGAAATTCTCACAAAGGATAAAATAGGTATCCGCATGAATCTGGTGTGCATGTACCGGATTGGTGATGTGGAAAAGTTTGTAGAAAAAATAACAAACTTAAAGGAACAGCTTTATTCCTGTGTGCAGTTAGTTTTGCGGGAGCAGACAGGAAACTATAAACTGGATGAGATTCTGGAACTTAAGGAGCAGATTTCCAAGGAGGTACATAAAAGTTTAAAGCAGAAAGAAAAGGAATACTGTGTGGAAATTCTGGACGTGGGAATCAAAGATATCATTCTGCCGGGTGAAATCAGGGATATTATGAATACGGTACTGGTGGCTGAGAAGACAGCCCAGGCAAATGTCATTTCCAGAAGAGAGGAGGTAGCATCCACCCGTTCCCTGCTGAATACTGCAAAACTCATGGAGGATAATAAGACCTTGTATAAGCTGAAAGAATTAGAGTATCTGGAGCGTATCTGCGATAAGGTGGGGGAGATTTCCGTCAGCGGAAATGGCAGTTTAATTGAACAATTAGGAAAATTGATGGAGACAGCGTAGCGATACGCTGTCTTGCATAGCATGGAAAATTCTTTCAAATTTCCGAATTGTTGGTTAAAAAATTCACAGAAGAAAAATCGCAGCCATTGGTTACGAAATTGATAGAAGAAGAATCATGAATCAGTAAGCAGCGGCTGCTTATCAAATATAATATAGATTTCATTGACGTAAAAATGTCAATGTGATAAATTACAATTATAGACAAATCTCGGAAAGGAAGAAAAACGGAATGGTTACAGGAGAACTAAAGAATAAGGTAGACAGTTTGTGGGATGTATTTGCAGAAAGACACATTCCTTTGATCTTGTAGAGGGACCTATGGCAGATGATACCATTTGGGATTATTATTGAAGATTTCTTACAAGGAAATATTACAAGAGAAGCCTTCTGGGTTTTGGTGAAATTCCGATATCCTACCCATCAGATGGTATTTTGTACAGAACAGGCATTAGCAAGCCTTTCTTTTGAAAGGAGTTATCAGTTATGAAAAATATATTTTTTCAAGATGAGGACATTACCGAAAACGATTTATACTTTGTCTGCTATATGATTGAGCGGGTTGCACGAAAACTTCATCAAAGAAATCAATATGTGGTAAATCATATTTCACAAGGAGAGTGGGCGAGACTTCTCAGCATTGCAAACGTACAGCATTGTGAAAACCCATTAAAGATAGAAAACGAATGGATTGAGGAATACGATTTACAAAATGGAGATTTTGATATTTCAGATGTAGATCATGAATTGGTAGATAAAATACCCACAGAAACCCAGATGGGAAAAGTATATACCCGGCTGATTTTGGATACAAAACAATCACAGGAAGACTATGCAGACGGTATAAAACGAGTTTACAATGATGAGATTTGTGAGAAAATAGATGATTATAATTGTAGTGCATATTATGAACCATCCTATGTGATTGCCAGAGCCTATTTTGCGGGTGGGTTTTAACCTCATCAGGGAAGTCCTCGCTTTTTAAGTGGGATAAGTTTTCAGTAACGGAGGAAAAAGTAAGTGGAAAAGAATAATAGTGCTCTATTTTATACTTACAGTCTCATAGAATTTTTAGGGAGAGGAACAAAAAATAAAAGAAGTGACATTTTAGCATATCTGGGAAGAGAAAATGTTGCTAGGATTTATGAGTATGCAGATGTATTTCATTGTGAACCTATTGCCAAGGTGGCGGATGATTTTAAGCAGATAGTACAGATACCCATGGGAACATATGACAATGTGTCAGCTTGTCAGTATGATGTGCCGGATTATTGGGATATTGGAGAGGTGTTTGAGAGATTGATAGAGGACTCATATGAGAAGGACAAGGTGATTGATGGCATTTTTGAAGTATATGAATTCTGGTTTGCCGAACGTATTTTAAACTTTAATTATGACTTATTTTACCAGTCAAGGGAGTATTTGGCATTGTGTTATCAAGAGGGTGAAATTTTGGTATAGCATGATGTGCATATGGGATAACGAAAATTGTCGAAAAATCTGATATACTACTTCAAAAAAGGAGTGTATTCAGAATGGAAAATCAAATTTACTATATTTTAAATGATATGTCGGATGTTTTAAGTATTGCACAGATGAACATTTCATAAATGTTTGTCGAAAGTATACAAAGTGATACTGATAAAATCAATGTTACAGTTCACACCTATGGTGTAAACTGTAACGGAATCCAGCCTATTAAGAGTTCGCTTTCAGCGAAAGGCTGGATTCTTCGCTACCACTACTTGTTCTTACGTACTTTGCAGCAAGTGCAAAGTACTACCTGTGAACAGTAACAAAATCAATACAATTTTGGCATAAAGAGTAGTAATTTTATATACAAAGTGACGTTTTATGGTGTATAATGATGAATGAAAAAATCAATCCCCCCGCTAGGCGGGGGCGAATAGAGTAATCTGTAGTGGGTATGGTGTAATTAAAAAGCCTCCTATGTTAAAATGATAATGGTGTCTCAAGCCATATCAAGAATAGGAGGCGGTACA
>CAMWHJ010000022.1 GCA_947174015.1 uncultured Lachnospiraceae bacterium
ACTTTTTCTTACGGTCTGTGCAGTAAATGCACAGACCTACTGAACAGTTACAACTATTCTTAATTTAACGGAAACTTCTCCAAATCCAAAGTGGCAAAATAATCCTCCATGGTTTCCGCCCGGCGGATCAACTGCACCTCTTTGTTTTCCTTTAAAAGCAATTCTGCGGAACGCAGTTTAGCATTATAGTTATATCCCATGGCAAATCCATGGGCTCCCGTATCGTGAAGCACAAGATAGTCTCCCATATCAATTTTGGGCAGTGCTCTGTCGATGGCAAATTTATCATTATTTTCACAAAGTCCCCCTGTGATATCGTAAACATGGTCACATGGTTCCTTTTCTTTGCCGAGAACGGTAATGTGATGGTACGCACCATACATGGCAGGTCGCATCAAATTAGCTGCACAGGCATCCAGACCAATATACTCCTTATGGATATGCTTTTCATGAATGGCCTGTGCCACCAGATGACCATATGGTCCAAGCATAAATCTTCCCAATTCTGTAAAAATTGCCACATCACCCATATCTGCAGGTACCAGTACCTCCTCATAAGCCTTTCTGACACCTTCCCCGATAGCTAAAATATCATTGGGCTCCTGATCCGGACGGTAAGGAATCCCCACTCCGCCGGAAAGATTTACAAATGCAATGTGTACATCCAATTCCTCATGAAGCTCCTTAGCAAGCTCAAAGAGAATTTTTGCAAGCTTTGGATAATACTCATTGGTAACTGTATTACTTGCAAGAAAGGCATGAATACCAAAATGCTTTACCCCCTTCGCTTTCAACTTCTTATAAGCTTCCTTCATCTGCTCTTTTGTCATACCGTATTTTGCATCCTGTGGGGTATCCATAATGGTATTTTGCAGCACAAAGTCTCCGCCTGGATTGTAACGGCAACACATGGTTTCCTGGAACGGAGCAATCTCTCCATAATAATCGATATGAGTCAAATCATCAAAGTTGATTATGGCACCAATTTTAGCTGCATACTCATAATCTTCCCTGGGTGTCACATTGGAGGAAAACATAATCTCATTTCCCTTTAAACCAATTTTATTGCTTAAGTACAATTCTGGAAGAGAGGAACAGTCTGCACCAATGCCCTCTTCCTTTAAAATATTCATAATATATGGATTTGGAGTGGCCTTTACTGCAAAATACTCCTTAAATCCCTTATTCCAGGAAAATGCCTGTTTCAGTTTTCTTGCGTTCTCCCGAATGCCCTTTTCATCGTAAATATGAAATGGGGTCGGATAAGTCTTTGTAATTTCTTTCACCTGTTCTAAGGTTACAAATGGTTTCTTTTCCATTTTTTATCTCCTTTCGGTCTGCTGTAATTGCTGTTCTTAAAATTGCCTACGGCAATGGTTCTTTGCCTGTTATATCCACTTTTTCTTACGGTCTGTGCAGTAAATGCACAGACCTACTGAACAGTTACAATTTACTGCTTATTTGATTTCTGTCATATTACCCATATATGGCTGCAATGCCTTTGGAATGGCTACACTTCCATCTTCTCTTAAGTTGTTCTCAAGGAAAGCGATTAACATACGGGGAGGGGCTACCACGGTATTATTCAAAGTATGAGCATAGTATTTACCCTTTTCGCCCACCACACGAATCTTAAGTCTTCTTGCCTGTGCATCTCCTAAATTGGAACAACTGCCCACTTCAAAGTACTTTTTCTGTCTTGGGGACCATGCCTCCACATCAATGGATTTTACCTTTAAGTCAGCCAAATCACCAGAACAGCATTCTAACGTTCTCACCGGGATATCTAAAGAACGGAATAAGTCCACTGTGTTCTTCCACAACTTCTCAAACCACATCTTGCTTTCCTCCGGTCTGCACACCACAATCATTTCCTGCTTTTCAAACTGATGGATTCTGTATACACCACGCTCCTCGATGCCATGAGCACCCTTTTCTTTGCGGAAACAGGGGGAATAGCTTGTGAGCGTATAGGGAAGATTCTCTTCCTTTACAATGGTGTCAATAAACTTTCCAATCATGGAATGCTCACTGGTTCCAATTAAGTACAAATCTTCTCCCTCAATTTTGTACATCATGGCATCCATCTCATCAAAGCTCATAACTCCCGTTACCACATCGCTGCGAATCATAAACGGAGGCACACAATAGGTAAAGCCCCTGTTAATCATAAAGTCTCTGGCATAGGAGATAATTGCCGAGTGCAGTCTTGCAATATCTCCCATAAGATAATAAAAACCGTTTCCTGCCACCTTTCTGGCACTGTCCAAGTCCAGTCCATTAAACTTTTCCATAATATCCGCATGATATGGCACTTCAAAATCCGGAATGACCGGCTCCCCAAACTTCTCAATCTCCACGTTTTCACTGTCGTCTTTACCGATCGGTACACTAGAGTCAATAATATTGGGAATTACCATCATGATTTTCTTTACCTTTTCGGTTAATTCTTTCTCTATTGCCTCCAACTCTTCCAAACGGGCAGCATCTTTATTTACCTGTTCCTTCAGTTGTTCTGCCTCATCCTTTTTTCCCTGTGCCATCAAAGCACCAATCTGCTTGGAGATGGCCTTACGGTTGGCTCTTAAGGCATCTGCTTCCTGCTGTGCCTTGCGGCTCCTGGCATCCAGTGCAATGACCTCATCCACCATTGGAAGTTTGTGATCCTGAAACTTATTTCTGATATTCTGTTTTACCATTTCTGGATTTTCTCTTACAAATTTTAAATCTAACATGATTTCCTCCTTAAATAAAAAGTCCCATATACCGATAGGTATATTCCTACCGCCATATGGGACGAAATTTTCCGTGTTGCCACCCAACTTGCTGCTGCCACAGCCACTCATTCTGTGCGATAAAGGGCACACCCTGTTGGTTTTCCAACTGCTCCGAAAGTGGAAAGGTCTTTTCCTCTGCCTGTTTCCACCACCACAGGCTCTCTGTGAGATTCCAAAAACCGTAGCTCTCATCACTGCATCTGCTAATATGTTTTCTATATTTTGCTATTATATACTATACTTTCCAATTTCGCAATATTTTTTTCAATGTTTTGTGATTTTTTACACTGCTTTTACGCTTGCAGAATCTCCATGATTTTCTCATATTCCACTTCTGCCTTCTCCAACAGGCAATCCATGCCTTCCAACGAGTCTTTTCTCAACACTTCCACCATGGGAAAAATGGTGGGCATAATGGCGGCAAGCCCCAGGCTTTCCACCACGCCTTTTAAGTTATGAGCTGCCAAAAATGCACCTTTGGCATCTTCCATATGTAATTTTTCTTTCAACACTGAAAAATTTTCATCCTCCAAAAAACGTTTTAAAAACTGAATATATAACTCTTCCCGTCCCATAAAACGCTTTTTAATCACAAGACTGGTATCTATCTCATAAGTCTCCAAAGCTTCTAATATACCATTCATTTTATCAATACTCCTTTACCAGTTTTTCAAAGGCCTCCAAGGAACGCTCCACCTTCTCTGTGGGAATGCAATATGCCATACGGAAATGTCCGCAGCATTCAAATCCATCTCCCGGAACCAGAAGCAGGTCATATTTTAATGCCTTATTACAGAACGCTTTGGCATCCTTCTCCAGGGACTTGGGGAACATATAGAAAGTTCCTCCCGGTTCCACACATTCAAAGCCCATATTGGTCAATTCCTTGTATAAAATATTTTTGTTTGCCTCATAAACCGACAAATCCGAAGTGATATCCAAAACAGAGGGCAATGCCAACTGGATTAGTGAAGATGGGCAATTATGCCCAATGCCTCTGGAAATCTGTCCACACATGTCCACAAGGATATCTGCCCCTTCACATTCCGGTGCCACTGCCAAGTAGCCGATTCGCTCTCCCGGCAGGGAAACCGACTTGCTGAAGGAATAGCAGGTCAAAGTATTCTTATAATATTTTGCCACATAAGGAGCCTTCACTCCGGCAAAGACAATTTCACGATAAGGCTCGTCGGAAATCAGGTAAATGGGATGAGAATATTTCTGTTCCTTATCTTTCAAATAATCTGACAGTTTCTGTAAGGTTTCCTCAGAATAGACACAGCCCGATGGATTGTTGGGCGTATTCACCAATACCGCTGTCACTTTTTCATTCATCATATCATCCAATGCCTGAAAGTTTATCTGAAAACCCTGGGTATCTGCCGGTACTACCCGAAGCCTTGTACCGGTTTTATTCACATAGGGAACGTACTCACTAAAATATGGAGCAAAGACCAGCAGTTCATCCCCCGGTATGGTAACTGCCCGCAGGGCATGTGCAATGGCAGAGGCAGCAGCACTGGTCATAAAAATATGCTCCATCTTATAATTCATATGGAATCTTCGGTTTAAGGAATCTGCCACTGCCTGTCGGACACTGGAGATACCAAGGCTTGGACTATAACCATGCACCGTCATAGGATCTTGTGTCTGTAAAATTTCAATGATTTTATTTTTAAATTCCTCCGGCACCGGCACCGATGGATTGCCTAAACTGTAATCAAACACATTTTCGTATCCGATTTCCTTTGCCCGTTCTGTGCCATAGGCAGAAATTTCGCGAATCACTGATTTTTGCGATAACATATCCACATATTCTTTTGCTAACATTTTTTCGTCTCCTCTCTGACTTTATGCTTGTTTTGATAAGACTTATATTCATCCTCCTCTGTCTGCTCCAACAATTCTATCACTTCCAACAGATTCTCTTTTTTGGCAAAAAGTATTGCCTGAATCTCCTGACCTGGCTCATCCAAATCGGGAATCATTACAGGAAAACACCCTGCCCGGTAGGCAGACAGAATTCCGTTGGGGGAATCCTCCAAGGCGATACATTCTTCTGGCGAAAGTTTCAATTCGTCAGCCGCCTTCTCATAAATATCTGGTTCTGGCTTTCCATTTTCCACCATGGAAGCACAGACAATTTTATCAAAATATTTGTACAAATCCACCCTTTTTAAATATCGCTTTGTCCGTTCCAGATCTGTTGCAGTTGCCACCGCAGTCTCAATCCTTTGTTCCTTCAAATACACCAACAGTTCCTCAATACCCTTTTTTTTCTCAATTCCATTTTCATCAATATAAGCATTCATCAGTTCCAACCGTCGGCTGCGCACCTTATAGTAATCAAAGTCTTCACCAAAATAGCCCTTTAGCTTTGGGATGGCATATTTTGCCGCCAGACTTCGGATGGAAAGCACATGCTGTGGTTCCATGAGATAACCCAGTTCATTGGCTGCCTCACACCAGAATCTCAGCAAAAGCTTTTCCGTATCCAACATCAAACCATCCATGTCAAAAATAGCACCCTTTATATACATTTTTCTCTCCTTCACAGAATTTTCACAATTTTAACAAAATTAAGCCACACTTTTTCGATATATTAATACTTGTCAAGAGGAAAACATCTTGGCAGGCAATAGTTTCTTTTATAAAATCCCCCCTCTTCAGGCACAGTAAACTGTGCCTGACTTTTTTATATCTGCTTTAAAATATTATTCACATCTTCCTTTTTACCAATTACCATCAAGTGTTCTTCCTTATTAAAGATATAATCCGCCCCCGGCATCAACTGCATTTCATCAGATTCCTTCTTGGTTCCCAGAATATTCACATGATAACGTGCACGAAAATCCACTTCCCGAATACTCTTTCCCAGCCACTTATCCAGCACAGGGATTTCATAGACAGAAAATTCTTCATTTAATTCAATATAATCAAAAACATGATCCGCACTATACCGCATTGCCATTTTCTCTGCAATATCCCGATCCGGGTAAATCACTTCATCTGCACCGTTTCGTAGCAGAAACTTTGCCTGAATGTCTCTGGTTGCCTTGCTGACCACATATTTTGCCCCCTGCTCCTTCAGAAGGCTTGTGATCTCTAAGCTGCTCTGGAAATTAGTTCCAATACAGACAAAACAAATGTCAAAGTTATTAATTCCAATACTGTGCAGCACATCTACATTGGTACAGTCGCCAATTTTCGCACTGGTGACAAAGGGCATCATGGCAGACAGCTTTTCCTCCTCTATATCAATAATCATAACCTGATTCTTTAATTCCACCATTTTTCTGCAAAGATGGTTTCCAAATCTTCCCATTCCAATAATTAATATTGATTTCATAATTTGCACCAAGCCTCAAACGAAAATGCCTGCATTTTCATTTGAGGCACAAACACAAAGGGTGAAAGATGTGTGTTTGCATTTTATCCTTCCTTCTTTTTTCTTTCACCCATTTCTCCTATCCTATCAAAACATTTTCCTCCGGTAATTTCACCGGTGCCACCTTTTTACGTTCTGTAAACGAAAGGGCGAAAGACATACTTCCGATTCTGCCACAATACATCAACAAAATAATCACCAGTCTGGAAGGCAGGAGCAAATCTCTGGTAACTCCCGTGGACATCCCTGCTGTTCCAATGGCAGAAAATACCTCAAACAGTGTGTCTCTTAAGCTGATGGGTTGCAAATAGGAAATGGTAATCACCGCAATCACTGCCAATGCTAAGTTCAACATCAGTACATTACTTGCCTTCTTTATCACCTCATCAGGAAGACGTCTTCCAAAAATATTACATCCCGTCTCATTTCGCAAATTTGACCACACATAAACTGCCAGTACCGTTATGGTAACGGTTTTTACTCCTCCGGCTGTGGAACCCGGACTTCCGCCGATAAACATCAGCACAATGGTCAGTAGAAAAGAGCTATTACTGAGAGATGCAGTGTCTATGGTGTTAAAGCCTGCCGTTCTGGGTGTCACTGCACTGAACATGGAAGTCAGCACCGTCTCCTTGATTCCCATATGTTCCATCAGTCCGTCCCGTTCAAAGAAATAAAACAGCACCGAGCCCGCAAAAAAGATAATCCCTGTGGATACCAGTGCCAGCTTGGTATGTAGTTTGTATTGTTGAAAATGAAATTTTTTCTCTAAAACATCATTCCATACAAAAAAGCCTATGGCACCTATGGTTATCAGTGACATCAGCACCACATTAACCCATAGATGATTGGAATAAGCACAAAAAGAAGAATATTCCCCATAATCCATTCCCATCAAATCAAAGCCTGCGTTACAGAAGGCAGAAACCGAGTGAAAAATGCCAAAGAAAATTCCTTTTCCCCATCCAAACTGAGGGATAAATACCAGCATCAGGGCAAGAGCTCCTATCCCTTCCACCAAAATGGTTCCCAGCACCACTCTTCTTGCCATTTTCACCACACCGCCCAGTTGAATGGAATTCATGCTCTCCTGAAGCATTCCCCGGACTCTCAAGGATATGGTACGTTTCAACAGCATGGCAAACATTACCCCCATGGTCATAAAACCCAAACCACCCACCTGAATCATTACAAGAATAATCAGTTTGCCTGCCGTAGTCCAGTGGCTGGCAGTGTCCACCACCACCAGACCGGTCACGCATGTGGCACTGGTGGCAGTAAACAAAGCTTCACTAAAACTGGTATGCTGCCCCTCTTTGGTGGCAAAGGGCAGCAGCAATACCAAGGTTCCTGCCAAGATAACCAGCAGATATCCCATGGCAATAATCTGGGCATGTGACATATGATGGGTACTATCGATTTTTTCTTTATAAACTTTTTTCTTTCTCTTCAAAAGTGACTGCTCCTTTCTCCAACAGAAATGACGGATGGTAGGAAAGTTTGGCTTTCCGCAAGCCCTCCGAACCCACATCCTCTTCTCGGTTTACATAAGTAAACTTCGTGGCATTGGCCTGCAGAAATTCCCGGTTAATCAAAGGATAAGCTCCCTGTATCTCGGCAAAAGCCTTTTCCACATGAACCACATAGGTATCCTCATTGGCAGGCTCCCCAAAGCAAAAGGCAATCACCTTTCCTTCTGCCCGGATCAGTCCTCCCGTAAGGTCTAACTCCTCTAACATGGTAAGTCCCTGCAATGCCACCTTCAGTTCTGCCTGTTTTCCTTGATCCTGTTCACAACCATTTTGTTTTCCCCACTCTTTTGCCATCTGAATGCATTCTTCCACATTCTCTTCTGTAATGGCTTCATAGTTCCATTGAGGACAGTTGGCTATAAAACGATTGATATGATTCTTCTTGCTGTGGTATTTTTTGCCAGACAGCTTCACCAGTTTCTCTACCTCATACACATAATCCGCACTGTCCCTGTCATACACGATAGAAACTTCATCCCCATACAGCTCTTGTAGTTCTTCAAACTGCTTTGGATTGACAGAATGCATATGAAAAGGCTTTCCCTTTGCCTGAAAATCTTCCCGCAGGCACTTTATGGTTCTTTTTTTATCTCCACTGCCCAAAGGATAGGTTACGGAGGTTTGCTTTCCCTCACTGAGAAAACAGAGGGTATCCTCCACCACCGCAAATTTTATGGCATAAACCTCTCTGGACCACAAGTATATATTGGCAAAAGTAAATTCACAGTTTCTGCTGCCTTCCTCTTTGAGATATTTTTTCATCAATGCTTTATCTGCCAGTTCCACACATTTCCATTGAATTACCGTATCAAGTTCTGTTTCCATAAATGCTTTCAATACCTTTCTTGTAACTATTCTTTCTGCTGACACCTTACTCTTTCGGGAAAGAGCCTATCTCTTCCCTCACCTGTCTTTGGTATGGCAAATCAATCTCTCCATAGATAATTCCATTGCCGCCGGAAGCATCTGCAATCACATCCCCCCAAGGATTCACGATTCTGGAATGTCCAAAGGGATAGCTGCCTTTGATCTCTCCGTAAGCATTACAGGCGGCAAAATAGGTAAGATTATATAATGCTGTTGCCTTGGTGAGAGTGTCCCAATGATTTAACCTTGGAGGCAGAATCCTGCCCACAGGCCAGCAGGCACACATACAGATCAGGTCTGCTCCCTTCTTTGCCAAGGCTCTCGCCTGCTCCGGGAAACGCATGTCATAACATATCATCAAGCCGATTTTCCCAAATTCGGTATCTATCAACACAAGTTCTTCGCCCGGCTTCACTACATCAGATTCTTTGGCACCTGCCACATCTGCCAAATGTATTTTTCGATATGCCCCCAGCAGTTTGCTGGTTTTATCAAATAAAGGCATGGTGTTGTAGATTCTTCCATCCTCTGCCTGCTGTGCAAAGCTGCCCGGAAGAAGATAGACACCATAATCTTTTGCCAACTGCCCCATGGCTTTCATATAAGCTCCCTCCATGGTTTCTGCATATTCATAGGCAGTTTCTTTTTGTGTAAATTCTCCATAATTATATTCTGGAAACATCACTAAGTCTACACCTTTTTGCATGGTAAGCACTTTTTTTAACATTTCTTCTGTTTCTATGATGTTCCTTTCCTTTTGCCCCGGATAAGTTGTCCGCTGACATAGTGCTATTTTCATACCCTGCACTTCCTTCTTCACAAGAAAAGGTCAAAAATGCTTTTGACCTTTTCCCAAACATTATTTTTGGATATAATACTTCTTCTCAAATTCTTCTGTGGATATGGGTCTGCTGTAATAGTAGCCCTGAATGGTATTGCAATTCATCTTTCGCAGCACCATAAGCTGTTCCTCCGTCTCCACACCTTCTGCCACAATTCGATAACCAAACCGATTGCAGGTGTCCATCATGGATTCACACAAAATCTTCATATTATTATCTACCGCAATCATGTCTATCATACTCTTATCAAATTTTACCTCCTGAAACGGAAGGGAGGTTAAGAGGGACACACAGGAGTAACGGGAACAAAAGTCGTCCAAAGAAATACCGATGCCTTTTTTGATCAAATCACTTCCGATACTGACAAAAGCATCCCGATCCAAATCTCCCTCAGTTTCTGTAATTTCAACTAAGATGTATTCATATGGAATATTGTAATTTTTCACAATATCCATAATCTTGTTTACCACATCTTTTTCCTTGATGGTACTTCTGGAAAAATTCACAGAGATGGGAACCACCTTTTTCCCCTGCCTTATCCAGTTTGCCAGGGTAGCACAGGCTTGTTCCAACACAAAATAATCAATGTAGCAGATAAGCCCCTCTTTCTCCAACAAAGGCACAAACTTTCCGGGAGGCAGTATACCATGCTGTTCACTTTTGTAGCGGATCAGTGCTTCCATGCCCACCAGTTCTTCTTTTCTTGCATCAATCTTCGGCTGAAAATAAATAATAAAGTGCCCCTGCTGCATTTCATCCAACAGATTTTTTAATATCTTATCATCATTATATTTGGATGATTTATGATAACGCTCATAATAATGGCGTTTGCTGATAATCATGTGCTGAGTTGCACTATGTACTAAAGATGTCAGGTCTGCCTCTTCTGCATCCTCAATCCACACATCTCCAAAGGAAGCACCCCGATACAATACCTTTTCCGACTCTTTCTCTGCTTCTACAATGCACTGATGAAATTCCTCATAGGTCATATCCATGCCCAACACCACAAATTCATCTCCATCCAGCCTAAAGATCTGCATATCTTTAAAACGTTCCATGAGAAAATCTGTGAAACTGATCAACGCATTATCACCATATTCTCTGCCAAAATCCCGATTCATATCCCTAAGGCCATTAATATTGGCAACTGCCACACCTAAACTGCCCTGAAAAAAACGTAATACCTGCTGGGAAAAAATCCTCATGCCATTCTGATTTCTCTGACCGGTTAAAGTATCATGATACAAACTAAATTCCTTTTCTAAACGGAATTTATAACGGAACATGCACTCCTCCACAAACAGTGTCATCATCTTCAAAAGGGAATAATTTTGAAGAGTCACCCGAGGATTATCCACACCCACAAATCCCTTTAACATTCCCTCCTGCAGATAGGGAATGGAATAAATGGAGTGTACACCATTCTCAAACTGATATTTGTACTCTTCTGCCGCAGTGTTGCGGATTTCCTCAATATCACGAATCAATACTGCCATATTTTTTTCATAAACCCTCTGCTGAATCTTCATGGATTTTTCGGCTATCAGTCCCGGTGTCTTGTGCTTTGGCACACCTTCTCTGCACCATTCATAGCTGTAACTGTATTTCCTCGCTTCATTGTTCAACTCGATGATATAAGCTCTGTCTGCCGAATAAAATTCACCAATCAATTTCACAATGTAGTTCATGGTAGCATCATTATCTGCAGCAGCCTCATGACCTGTAAGGGTATTGATAAAATTATACAGTGTATTTTCTATATGGATCTTATCTGCAAGAGTGCGTTCCATATTTTCCATATTATTAATTCCCACCAAAACACGGAGCACACACTTTCGCTGATCCCATTGCACCAGCTTCTCTCTTACCACAAAATTTACATTAACCTTATCATTGTAGTATTCATAAGTATAGTATTTATTACCGGTAAGATTCTGAAAGGATGCATTCCAGCAATGGTTTCCCACCGCCTCCGGAGATTGTCCTACAATATCATCACCCACATCAAAAACTCTTTTGCCTGCTTCATTCATGTATATTATAATCCCTTGCCGGATATCAATAATATATGCTGCATCCTGTGATTCTTCCAGCAGCCACTGTATTTCTGGCAGATATATGTCCATCATTTCTTTCCTCTCCATTTCTTGCTCCCCTCCTTTCTACTTTCCCTCTTCTTCCTGTTTGATTTCCCAATGAATCAGGAATGTCAGTGCTGCCCTGAGAATAATAATTCCTGCAACCGTAGCAATTTCAGACCATTCTCTCACCACAACCGTTCTGAGAATTTCACTTCCCATCTTAAATTCCAATCCCATGGCAAGTCCTTTTGCCAATACCAATTTCGTCTCCGGGGAACGTCTCACATAATTGTAACAGCCTCGAATACCTGAAACCACAATAATAATCACTCCAATATATTCAAATATCAAAATTGCAATTTCTACCAACCCATTCAAGACATGATCCAATAACTCTATAACTTCCATATGCTAACCTCCTTCCATGACTAAAATGGTATGAATATTCTTAAATATTATCCCTTATTTTTTTTTGACTATTCTTTTTTATAAAAAGCTTCTGCCGCTTTTGCTGCCCTTTTGCCAAAATCACTTTGGTACACAATGATATTTAGCAGCATACCATTCAAATACGGTCTAACCACTTGGGCAATCTTTTCAAAAATGCGTTCTCTCTGTTCCATATCAGAGATATCCACAATCAGAAGATAATTCAATGCCTGATTCTGTTTCATCAAGCGAAGCCAAGCCTTTTGTACCGCAGATTCCTCCTCTAATACTTTGGTAACTGCCTTTGCCATATCCACTGGAAATTCTGCCGCATCCACCACATAATCAGCATCTTTTGCATGATACCGCTGCGTAGTCATACCCTGAACTAAAAGCTCCTTTTTTTGCTTTAGATGCTTTATCAGCTCCTTTTCTACCACCATATTTTCAGAAAACGGATTGACTACGATGCCGCTGGTCTCTTCATTCTGGAGAACCATAGACACATAATCATCAAAGGACAATAAAATTGTCTTGGCATCCCTCATCTCTTCCCATTTTACCAGTTCCTGCATATCGGTAAAAGCAGGATAGTACTTGCTTCCTGCCGGTGCCGTCAGCAATGGCAGCTGCATGGTAGTTCCTTCCTGAAACTGTGCTTTTCCCTCCTGATCTATCTCTGGTTCTTTTGATAACAGCATGGCAGCAATAAATCTGGCATTCATGGCAAATTCCTCATAAATCAGATTCATCAATTCTTCTGTGGGACCTGCGGCTGCCTGCCCCATCAAACCCTTGATTCTTGGATTGGTAATAGACTGTTTCAAATCAGTAGTATTTGGTAATTGGTTGGTAATAATATCCCCCATCTGAATCTGCTTTGGCTCAATTCCTGACAAAGTAACAGCGATGGGTGCTCCTGCCGGTGCTTCCTTCATTTTGCCCACCTTTGGGTTATCAATTATCATAATCTTGGATTCTAAAACCTGATTTCCACGTTTCATCACAAATACCGAATCCTGTTCTCTGGCTTTCGCACCTCTTAGGATTCCTGCTGCAATCACCTCTTGCTTTTTTGATGCAAAGATCTGCTCCACCATGAGAGTATAATATTCCCCTTCCTCTTTTTCCTGCTGGGGGGAAGCATCTTCCAAGCTGGTATTTTCTGACTGGCTGCATTCTTCCTTCTTGCCCTGCTCTGCCGGGAATTCATTTTCTGTTTTTTTGTTTCTGCTAAAAATCTGGTTAAAAAATCCCATAAAGTTTTTTCCTCTTTTCTTGTCTTTTTCCTATCATTCCACATTCTTGTGAACGTTTTTCCGCTTCTTTGCCTTACTTTCATAAAGCATCAGATCTGCCGCTGACAGCATTTGATTCAATTCCAGTTCTTCACTCCAGCGGAAAACTGCATAACCTATGGATACCTCAACATAATATGGCTTATCGGAATCCTGATTAAACATCTTACTGTGGAGAATAATTCTGTCCCGAATTTCTTTACCCATATTTTCATCTTTAATCACCGCAAGAGCAGCAAATTCATCTCCCCCGATTCGTCCAATCACATCCGAACTTCGAAGGCTTTCCTTCAAGTATATTCCTGCCTGCCGAATGGCAAAATCACCTTCCTGATGACCAAATTCATCATTGATCTGCTTTAAATGATCTAAGTCCGCATA
Organism: uncultured Lachnospiraceae bacterium; assembly: GCA_947174015.1. Classification (GTDB taxonomy): domain Bacteria; phylum Bacillota; class Clostridia; order Lachnospirales; family Lachnospiraceae; genus RUG11237. The sequence continues at coordinate 13,599 of CAMWHJ010000022.1, forward strand.
AATACAAAGCAGAAAAGCATTTTTGGCATTTGCCAATAATACCATGGCATTTTCCAAAAATCCTCTGCGGTTATAAAGTTTCGTGAGCTCATCCTTCTCGGAAATCATATTCAAAATATCATTCTTATTTTTCAAAGCTGTCATGGCGGTTTCTAACTCTGCCTGAATCCTGCGCTGATTCTTGGTCAATTCGATGAACTGAAAGGCACTCCCGATATGGAGACTGACGCTGTACATACTGGTAATATTGTCTGAAGTCATTTCACAAGTCAGGATACCATATACCCTCTTTCCAGCAAACAAAGTATAGGTTGCCATATTACTACAGCTATCCCATAAAATAATATCAACAAATCCATTCTCTTGATTCAGCTTAACCTCACTCTCCAACTTGCAAATAACTCCATTCACAATCTTTGCGACCAAAGTAAGTTCCTTTGGACACTTCCATTGGCTGATGGAATCATTTATCTGAGGCTGAGGCAGTAAAAATAAATACGCATTATTTATCTGCATAAAGCGAAGCCGCTCCATCAGGCACTCATATAATTGAGCATTATCATCAATATTTGCAATCATATCTCTCGTAACAAAAGGGGTAGTCCAGATATTTCTCTGCAGCGTGTCAATTCTGTTGCTTGTTTCGATCAGCGTAATATTTTGTATATAATCTATGACATGATGCAGCAATGCTGCAATTTGCTCCTGACGTCCACCTTGATTTCCCAACATGATAATATTTGTAATTTGTCTGCAAAATTCTGTCACAAAATCATTGACTGCGATTTTCTTGGAATTAATCAGTGTGTGCATGGATACATCAATAAATTCCACATCATACTCCTGTGTCTTCTCCGACAAATATACCTGTGCAATGTGATACATAACCCGATATACAATCTGGTGAATACTGTTATCCTCCTCAATATCGATTTTATATAAATATACCTTTTGCAGAATTTCTTCACTACATCTTTTGGCAATCTCATCATAAGTAGAAGTATGAGAAATATCCTGATATTCTTCTCCGATTTTCATTTCACTGCCACAGGATTCCCGATGCTTAAAATATACCGGAACCTTTACGGATTCCCTGTTATTGTTCTTGTATAGATCCACTGCTTTTTTCATGGCAACATAGCCCAGATCATAGGAATTCTGCTCCACTGTTGTAAGAGAAGGAAAGGCAGATCTTGCCTCTGGAATATCATCAAAACCAGTAATTGCCACATCCACTCCCGGCTGCAGCCCTCTGCTCCGGCATTCCTCATAACCCGATAATGCCATTGTATCATTGGCACAAACCACGCCGTCAATATCCGGATAGGTGTCCAATATTTTACCAAACAACGTGGCTGCATTGGCAGAGTAATCCCCATACTGTACCATGTCCTCCAAAATCTCTAATCCGTTCTCCTCCATCACTCGGTAATAAGCTTCCAGACGTTCCTTTGCATCTTTGTTATTTTCCTTTGGACCGCCTAAATAGGCAATTTTCTTACATCCATGCATGTGTATTAAATGATCAATACATTTTTCAATTCCATCATAATTATCGGAAATCACACTGGTTAAGTTTTCATATTCGTCACCCACAATAATTAAGGGTATCCATAAATCCTCAAATCGTGCAAAAAATTCTTCTTTGCTTTCTCCCATATATAAATAAAAAGTAGAATATACTACAATGATCACATCCAATTTTCCCAGTTTGGCATAATCAAAAACGGCATTAAACTGAAACAGGTACTTCTGCTCCTTGTTGCCTCCCTCATAGTAATATAACTCGTCAAAACAATTCGCATGTGCCCCCATGAACACCAAAGTCTGTACATCCTCTTCTTTCGCTCTATGTACCAGACCGTTTAATAAATCATCTGCATGACGGGCACAAATGTTTCCAATCAAAATTCCAACAGTAATTTTTTTATTCTTCATTAATATTATGTCCTCCTGACTATTGGCTTTATTTCGAAAACTCTTATCCTATCATATATTTCTCTCCTATTTTAACATACATTCGACAATTTAACAAATATATATAAGATTTTTTAGATTTTTTTGTATTTTTGCCAAAAGATTCTTTTCTATGTATATTTCAAATTTTCTTCCCATGGTTGATTATCTACAAAACATTCCTGCAATATGTCCCCATGATAAACTAATTTCATGGTAAAAAAATCCTGACGTTCTTCCAATAGTCGAAAGAAGATTTTATCGCCTTCCCAAAGATTCAGTTCTTCTAACCTGTCCTTTGGCACCCAAACCAATTCCCCTTCTTCGCATTCCTTCAATTCTCCCTGAAATTTGTCCGCCGTATACAGACACATATATTCCGTATTCCACCCTTCACATACAAAGGTAATAAGACCTCGGAATTTCCACGACTGCAGTGTCAGTCCCGTTTCCTCCTTTACTTCCCGAAGCAGACATTCCTCCGGACTTTCCTTGTCTTCAAAATGTCCTCCTACACCAATCCATTTATCTTTATTCACATCCACCTGTTTTTTCACCCTGTGCAGCATAAGATATTTATTGTCCTGTTCAATATAGCACAGAGTGGTTAAGGGACTTTTTGTGACTTCTTTCATACGTTCCTCCTGTACCAGATAGTTACTATTCTTTTCCTAAATTCTCCCATTTCTATCTTGACTGTCCCATGATAATGGCAGCTCTTTCCTTCACAAGCTCTGCTGTAAGTTCATACAAACTCCAGTGTACATTCTGAGGAGTAATAATTGCCTTTAAGCCCACTGGCTCAATGCTCTCCGTTCTATACTCTGCCAAGAACTCATCCAGCCTTTTCTCTGGCATTCCCGAAAACACTAACAGTTCCGGCAGCTGGTAACCCATTGGTGCTTTTTGTGCTGTCCTGACTGCCATTTCTGGAAAACCTGCCAGCACTCCCACGCTGCAATTCACATCCCCAGACTTTATTTTTCTGGTCTGCATCTGCAATCTTTTGCAAAGTCCCATGAGCTTTTTCTCTTTTTTGCTGTCTTTTATATGATACATTACCAGCTCGGTGTGGTTCATGTTATTTTTTCCTCCCATACTTTCATTTTTAATATACATCGTAACTATTCAGTACCTTCATAGTTACAAGCAAAGAGCCATGTAAACTTGCCTGTGGCAATGGTTCTTTGCCTGCTATATCCACTTTTTCTTATGGTCTGTGCAGTAAATGCACAGACCTGTGGAACAATTACTATACATCTGCAATTACAGCTCATCTGAGTTCTAAGTCACTCCCCCTTCTCTTACACTTCAATAGCACTATCATACTAGATTTTCTCCAAAGATTCAATGAAATTTTTGATTCCTTCTCTCAATTACCGCCAAAATAACATTTGTCACTACCGCTTCCAGAAATAAAAAAACTAAATTTTTATTTCGCATCAAAATCATATCATCCAGAGTGGAATCCAACCTATGCAGCATGGTACTGTATGACAAAGCCACATGAATTGCCAGCCATGCCAGATTTTGTGTCAACAGCATGAAACGCTTTCTTTGCCAGCTCCTCACCCACACTGTCACCAGAATCACGATACCGCAAAACAGGCTTAAAAGAACCTGTCCCTGCAAGAACGAACCTACCTGTTCTGCCTCTAATCCCAGCGGATAGGAATTCTTTCTTACTCCTGCTTCAAAAATCAATTCCACCAGGGGCAGATAACATACTAAGAGAACTGCCAGTATTCCCAGTACTTTTTCTGTTTTTCCTCTCTGAGACTGATTGCTTTCTGTGAAAAATCCCATAAAGGATGCTATCATAAGTACAGGCATTTCCAGATAATACAGTGGTAAGGGAACCACTCCATAATTGCTTTTGCTGTATATGGCAACAGGAACCAAAATGACCAAAGCAAACACCAATGGCAGCACTGCCCTTATGTTCATCTCCCACTGTATTTTTTTCATATAGTTGATTGTTTCTCTTTCTCCCTTTTCCAGACAGTCTGTTTCTGCAATCTGCCTTGTAAATGTTCTGCATTCCTCACATTGGTTTAAGTGTTCCTCCACTAACTCCTTCGTTTCTTCGGAACAAATCCCTTCCAAATACCCTGTCAGCAAATCCTTAACCACATTACAACTAATCTTCATACGAACCTCTCCTTTCCTGCCGCTGCTTTAAAAGCCGCTCCTTTGCCCGATAAAAATTTACTCTTGCCCAGCTCTCACTGCGTCCCATAATTTCCCCGATTTCCCGAAAGGACAATTCCCCGGAAATCCGAAGGTACATTACTTTACGCATCTGCTCCGACAAATGTTTCATTTCACTCAGTACATCTGTTAGTTCATAATGTGCCAATGCCTGCTGCTCTACTTGGGTTTCTCCCACAATCTGCCACTCCTCCTCTGTCATGGTAAACTCTCTCTTATGCTTTTCCCAGTAACGATACAGCAGATGCTTGGCTATCTGGCAGAGCCAGACAGATATTTTACAGCTTCCGTCATAGCGGTGAATGGATTTTATTGCCTGCAAAAAGGTTTCCTGTGTCAAATCCTCTGCTAAATGGGCATCATGGCATTTGGCATACAAAAAATAATACACCAGCTTTGCATTTTGCTGATACAGCTCCTCCATGACCTTTCCTCCATTTCCTTTTGTATTGTTACTGATATATCCGATTGGAGGCTCTTTCGTTACAAGGAAAATATTTTTTCTTACAATGCATCCACCAGATCGATCATACCTGCCACTCCCACCAATTCTATCCCCGGTTTTCCATTCGCTCTGATGGCATCATAATTGCTTTTGGGAATAATACAGCGATTAAAGCCCATTTTCGCTGCCTCCTTAATACGCATTTCTGCCTGTGCCACACCTCGCACTTCACCGGTGAGTCCCACCTCCCCAAAAACTATGGTGTGTTCGTCCACCACACGATTCCGATAACTGGAAATGATGGCTGCTACCACTGCCAAATCGATGGAAGGCTCAGAAAGCCGCATACCACCGGTCAGATTCACATAGGCATCGCAGCCCCCAAGCTGCATACCTGCCCGTTTCTCCAACACCGCCAGCAATAAATTCACCCGGTTAAAATCGATTCCTACGGTAGTTCTCCTAGGTATCTGAAAACTGGTATTGGACACCAGAGCCTGAATTTCCACAAGAATAGGTCTGGTTCCCTCCAGAGAACATGTCACCACAGAGCCGGAGGCCCCAATGGGTTTTCCGTTTAACATAAATTCTGAGGGGTTTGTCACCTCCCGCAATCCATTGCCCTGCATTTCAAATACCCCAATCTCATTGGTGGAGCCAAATCTGTTTTTAACTCCCCGAAGAATTCGATAAGAGGCATGACGATCCCCCTCAAAATAAAGCACTGTATCCACCATATGTTCCAACACTCTGGGACCTGCCACCACACCTTCTTTTGTCACATGACCTACAATAAATATGGCAATCCCCAGTGTTTTTGCTATGAGCATTAAGGTATTGGTAGATTCTCTTACCTGTGACACACTTCCCGGTGCGGCAGATATATTTTCATGAAACATGGTCTGAATGGAATCAATAATTACCACCTCCGGCTTTTTTGCCCGAACCACATCCTGAATCTCCTCCAGATTTGTCTCACACAGTAATGTTAGACTATCGTTAAATTCTCCGATGCGCTGTGCTCTTAATTTAATCTGTTTTAAGGATTCTTCTCCGGAAATGTACATTACATTATGATGTTCCTCTGCCAGATTTCGGCACACCTGCAAAAGCAAAGTGGACTTTCCAATACCCGGATCGCCTCCCACCAGCATAAGAGAACCTGCCACAATACCGCCTCCCAGCACTCTGTCCAATTCTCCAATTCCAGTGCTAATACGTTCTTCTTCCTTCAGTTCGATTTCTTTCAATGTTACCGGCATAGCCTTCTCTCTGGTTAGAGAGGACTTACTTCCTGCTCTCTTTTTTGGTGCTGCCTCCTCCACAAAAGTATTCCATTCCTTACAGCCGGGACACTGTCCCATCCACTTGGATGATTCATAGCCGCAGCCCTGACAAAAAAATACGGTTCCTTTTGCCATTTCATTCTTCCTTTCTTTCAAATATCCCCCAAAACCACCGGTGGGATTCCCAACTTTTCATGCATTTTTCCATATACGCAAAAAGCCCCTCTTACTGTATAAGAGGGGCTATACTTCTTATAATTTAACCACCTTAACCTTTACCTGCTCCCGGTTGGCTAACTCTACGCTTAATACCAGTTTGCCTCCAAGATTTGTTTTCATCTTGCCCACATTGGTATCATCAAGGTAAATCTTGTACTCTGTGTCATCCTGAAGTTCCACGGTAATCTGTGCATCTTCCGGTCCTTCTACAACAAACTCCATACCATACTCACTTTGAGTTAATCCAAACACTGCGGTACCTGGTACAGATTCGTAGGTGAACATTCCATTTTTTTCCAGCTTGGTGATTTCTTTAAAAGTTTTTACCTTATATACATCACCACCGCACTCAAAATCCTCAACCTTTGTCTTCTTGTTTAATGTGTAATCCCCAAAACTGATTTTTCCTGCTTCATCTGCAAGAATTAATTCTTTCACTACAGCCATGAAAAAGTCCTCCGTTCTTCTTATGTTTTCACTGTTATATACATAGTATACATCATTATCCGACATATTTCTACTAGTTTATTTTCCCTTTTAATGAAAATTTTATTTCTTCTCCCTTTAGGGAAGCAACTACCTGATCACCGCTCTTGATTCTTCCATGGAGCACTTCCTCTGCCATGGCATCCTCAATATAAGTCTGCACTGCCCGGCGGAGTGGTCTGGCTCCAAATTTATCATCGCTGCCCTTTTCCACAATAAATTTCTTCACACTATCTCGAATGGTCAATTCAATGTCCATCTGTTCTTGGCAGCGTTGAATCAGTTTCTTGGAGAGCAAGGTGACAATTTCCTTCATATGTTCTTTATTCAACGCATGGAATACAATAATCTCATCAATACGATTGATAAATTCCGGCTTAAAGATACGTTTTACCTCTTCCATCACATTTTGCTTCATAAACTCATAATTTACCTTCTCATCATCCACCGCTGCAAAGCCCAGCTTTTTCGGTGACAAAATCGCCTGCGCACCTGCATTGCTGGTCATGATAATTACGGTATTCTTAAAGCTTATGTTTCTTCCCTGGGCATCGGTAATATGCCCATCATCCAATACCTGCAGAAGAATATTGAACACATCTGGATGAGCCTTCTCAATTTCATCAAACAAAATGACTGAGTATGGATTTCTGCGTACTTTTTCACTGAGCTGACCGCCTTCCTCATATCCCACATAGCCTGGAGGAGAACCAATCATCTTGGATACACTGTGTTTTTCCATATATTCTGACATATCCACTCGGATAATTGCATCTTCACTGCCAAACACTGCCTCCGCCAATGCCTTAGAAAGTTCCGTTTTTCCTACGCCAGTGGGTCCAAGGAACAAGAACGAGCCCACTGGTCTGTTTGGATCCTTTAAGCCCACTCGTCCCCGCTTGATGGCTTTGGCAACGGATTTTACTGCTTCCTCCTGCCCCACCACTCTTCCATGAAGGACTTTCTCTAAGCGTTTCAGCTTACTGGTTTCCTCCTCAGCTATCTTCTGCACTGGGATCTTCGTCCACATTGCAACAATTTCTGCAATTTCTGCTTCCCCCACTTCCGGGCACCTGCGATTTCGTTCCTTACGCTTTTTCAGCTTGGCAAGCTTATCCTCCAAGCTCTCTTTCTCCTGCTGTATCTGAGAAGCAGCCGCAAAATCCCTTGTACAAATAGCCTCCTCTTCCTGCTCATTTAATTCTGTAATTTCCTGTTCTAATTCTTCCACATCAGAGGTTTCTTTTATGCTGCCCAGCTTCAGCTTTGCCGCTGCCTCATCCATCAAATCAATGGCTTTGTCTGGCAGGAATCGATCATTGATATATCTCACAGACAGCTTCACTGCAGCCAAAACAGCTTCGTCCGTAATCTCCACCCCATGATGCTTTTCATAATTTCCCCGGACACCCTTTAAGATTTCCACTGCCTCTTCCTCACTGGGCTCCTCCACCATAACTGGCTGGAATCTCCGCTCCAATGCCGGGTCCTTTTCAATATGCTTACGGTATTCATTGATGGTGGTAGCACCAATAATCTGCATTTCCCCTCTTGCCAGAGAGGGCTTTAAAATATTGGATGCATCCAGAGAACCTTCTGCCCCTCCGGCACCAATAATAGTATGGATTTCATCCAAAAACAGTAAAATATTTCCGTCCTCAACTACTTCTTTGATCACCCGCTTGATGCGTTCCTCAAATTCACCTCGGTATTTGGAACCTGCCACCATGCTGGCCAAATCAAGTACCATCACTCGTTTTCCTACCATGGAATCCGGTACCGTCTCTGCCACAATTCTTCTTGCCAGCCCTTCTACTATGGCGGTTTTTCCCACACCGGGCTCACCAATCAGACAAGGATTGTTCTTATTTCTGCGGCTGAGAATCTGAATCACCCGCTGAATCTCACGCTCTCTGCTTATCACCGGATCCAGCCTGTGCTCTCTGGCAAGCTTGGTCAAATCCCTGCTGTATTGATTCAAAGTGGGCGTTGCCTCCTTAGCCTTCTTCTTCATCAGCTTTCCGTTCTGAAAATCCTCCCGAAATAAATTAGGATCCTGTCCCATGGCAACCAAGGTTTCCACATACACTTTCTGGAGGTTAATTCCCAAGGTAATCAGAAGTTTTGTGGCTACACTGTCTGTTTCCTTTATCATGGCAAACAAAAGATGCTCCGTTCCAATCTCACCTGCCCGGAAACGTTCCGCTTCGTGGTTAGCATTGACTAACAAACTTTCAGCTCTGGGGGTGAAACCTTCTTTATCCATCAACCCCACATTGCCCTCCGGCACAATCAACTGCTCCATTAAGTCCAATAAGGATTCCTTGTCTACACCGTTGGCCTCCAAAACTCTGGCTCCAACCGAGGTACCTTCTTCAATCAATCCGATTAAAATATGCTCACTTCCAATGTAGCTGTGCTTTAATTTCTTTGCGATTCTCTTGGCAATATTTAAGACTTTTTTCGCTTTTTCTGTATAGGGTATCATTTTGTGGCTCCTCCTCTCATTTTTTCTAACTGTTTTGTACTTTCACAGTTACAAATTTTCTTTTATTCCTCATCCAAATCAATAAATTCAAAGTCAAAATCTTCTTCTTTAAATTCCTTTTCAATCACCTTTGCAGGTTTTTTCTTTACCACAGGTTTCACTGGCTGTTTCACAGATTTGGCTGGTTTGGATGCTTTTTCGCTTTTTGCTGCTCTTTCACTTCTTGGAGAGCGTTCCGTAACATTTGCCCTTTCCCCCCTTATTTGCCTTTCACTCTTTGTTACTCTGCTTGCTGCTGTGGGTCTTTCACTTCTTGCTGTTCTTTGTGCAAGTGGTTTTTCACGCTTTGCTGCGGGTCCCTCACTGTTTGCACTTCTCTCTGCTGTGGGTCTTTCGCTTCTTACCATTCTCTCTGCTGCAAGTCCTTCACTCTTTTGTGCATTTCCTGCTGACACTCTTTCACTCTTTTGTGGGTTTCCTGTTGCGGGTCTTTCGCTCCTTGCTGTATTTGTATTATCTGCTGATGGCTGCTGACTCTTTATGGAACGCTCTACTGCCGCTCTCTCGCTCTTTTTCACTTCTTTTGCATTATTTGTTTCTTTGCTTTTTGGTACTGGTACTTTCTCAGTCTTTCCCACATTTTCATCCTTTTTGGTAATTTTCTCTTGTCCGAATTTTGCCTGCGGACTACTGTTTCTTGCTCCCCGTGTTTCTGAAAACTCTTCTGCTGTATTCTCTTCACTTATCTTGTCCTTGATAAGTTCCGATTCCATCTCCTTGGGAATCATATCTGCTTCATCGAAGAATTCTTCTTCCTCTAATTGTTGTATACTTCTCGGCACTGCCGCTTTCTTTTCCGGCTTTTGCTTCACTGATTCTGGTCTTTCAAGTTTTGTTTCCTGTTTTGGCTGTTGTACTTTTTGAGCTTCTGATTCTTTTTCTCTTGACTGTCTTGGCTCTGTTCCACGAGGCTGTCTGGGTTCTACCACACGTTGCCGCTTGTTTTTTTGTTCTCCCTGGTTATTGTCCTCATGCTCTTGGGGTTCCTCTTCATATTCCTTGAGATCTGCCTGCAGCATTCTTGTTTTTAAGAACAAATTAACTACAGCCAACAGCAAAATAAGAATTATTCCCCCCAGTACAAGAAATGTCATCACACGTTTGCTCTTCATCTTCTGATAGGCCGCCTGTAATTCCTTTACCTGCTGTTCCTGTTCTGTCAGTGTCAGATCCGGACCGGATTTCTCTTCAATCAGATTCGCCGGCTGTACAAAATATCTCTGATAAGTTTTTTCCACATAGTCAAACACATACCAAGTGCTCACACCGGAATCACTTAAACCACCCACTAAATAATACTCGGCAGCTGCATTGGAATAGGAAATCAGCTCATCCGTATATTTCCATGCAATTCCCACCTTCTTATCATTGATGAGAATGGTAGTACGCTCAAATCCATAGATACTGATATCCCTTGGATATCCATCCAGTACAACAATAAACTTACCATCCCCATTATCAATTTTGATAAACTCTGTAAATTGGTCTATTTCTTTATAATATACATAAAAATCCTGTGCTCCGGTCTCATCCTGCATATTGATTACATAAAGTTCCATATATTCGGAAACCAACGCCTGCAGTTTGTGTCCCTGATACTCCAATTCTCCTACGGTGTAGCCCTTAAGTGCTGCCCCCTCAGGTAAATTTACGGGAGTCAAAGTTTTATCATTGATCTGTATGGTAAAATCAGGTACCACCGCCTCTACGGTAACCTCAGGAGTAACTGATGGTTCGCCAGAGGGCTCTGCGGTAGGTGTAGCACCATCGGTTGGTGCCGGAGTTGGTGTGGCTTCTACCTGCTGAACTGCCCCCTCTTTTGTAACATTAATAGTGTATACCGCAGTAGCACCGCTTTCCGCAGTAACAGAAACCTTGATGGGATTGCTGCCTTCCTTCAGATTATCTGCACCTGATATGGACGTAATAGCTGCCTTTTCATTGGTGGTGGTGCCGGATACTACCACGCTTGTCACATCTGCTCCCACCGCAGCTGTATAATTCATAATGGATGGGCTGAATGCCGGAGTTAATGTTCCATTGGAAAGTTTCAAATCCTTTAAGCTGGCATCTTTCGACAGAGACACACTTTCATCGGTTACCTCCACCGTGGAACTGCCCACATGGTCTACTGACAGGACAGATTCATCAAAACCTACCACCTCATAGTTTGACACTTTAATAGAAGATTTACCTGCCTTTTTTGCCGTAAAGGTCAATTCATAGGTCAAAGTCTTTGTCTTGGAATCGGATGCCGTATCCGCAATACGGATACTTCCGGAACCTCCTTTGACTGCCGAACCTCCGCCGGTAAATTCCAAAGCACTGTCATCATATACAATACTTAAATCCACAGCTCCTAATGCGGTACCGCCGGAGGTAACCTTTAAAGTTACCGTAACAGACTCGCCTTTCTTTGCAGTTGGATCGGAAAAGGAAATATTTGTTCCTGCTGCCACTGCATTAATTTTGCATACAAGTATCACCAATAAACATATTAAACATACCTGAACACTTCTTTTTCGTTGTTTCATTCTTTGCACCAAGCCTTTCTCTCATAATTTGTTTTTAAACTTACTCTATCCCAAGAATTGTTTTTTGAATTCGTAATAAATCGACAATATCAATTCTTCCATTGCCATTCATATCAGCCCTTTTCTCCTCTTCTTTGCTCAGGTTGCTGCTGCCAAGAATTGCCTTTCGCACCTTCAATAAATCCATTACTGTCACTTTACCATCACCATTTACATCACCTGTGACACCACTGTCTGGATTCTGTGTTTCTTTTGTGGGTTCAGGCTCCGGTGACACTTCTGCCCTCGGTGTCATAGTTACCGGTGGTTTTGTTGTTGGCGTAATTACACCTTCCTCTGTATTGTCAAAGTCTGCATCCTGACTGTTTCCACGATATATATATATGATATAATCACGTTTTAGTCCATTTTCTGCTGTTGCGGTAATCACTGCCTTATTCATTCCCTTCTGCAGGCGGATAGTTCCCACCGAACCACTGACTACTGTTTTACTATTATACGCTTCTGCCTGAATATTAATCTCTTTTACCTTCCCTGCCACAATGAGAGAGTATTTCTGCTCATAGCTTCGGAATATCGGTGCAAACTTATAGTCTGTAATCAACAGGTTTTTCAGATAATTATTGGGATTACCGTTTCCTGTGGGTTTTTTTGCGTTTTCTTCCGGCATATTGTTATACAGAGGAATTTTAAAAGACAGTTTTCCATCTGTAATCTTATTGTATGCCTTGGCAATGTGACAGCCTTCTGTGGCAGCCGCCTGCACATTTGTCATGTATTGGTGGGAATATTTTTCCTTGCCCTGTACATTAAATTTTTTTAGATACAACGTGGTTTGCCCCTTTTCCACGTAGTTATTTCCATAGTAGATGGCACCTCCGATAATTGCCTTTTCCCTGCTGTTCCATGGTCTGTTATAACTGGTATCATTGGTACTGCCTCCCTTGGCATACCACAGTCCTCTCTGTACCGCTGTCATGGAGGAAGTGGCATAGGCACCAATATTATAATAGTTATAATAACCTTTGTAGCCTGGCTGAATACCTGAAATTGATTTTCCAATTCCCAGCTTTCCCTGTTCCACCATAATCATGGAGGCAAGCACATAGGGACTTACTCCTGACTGTTTTGCTGCTTTCATCAAAGAATCCTTGTATTCCTTAGTATTTAAAAAGGAATTTTCCACCACAGTGGTGAGTCCCTTTTCCGTCTGATTCTTGCTTTGGTAGGTCTGGTCCATAAATTGAAATATGTAATCAGCATCCAGAAAATTTCTGGAATCCATATAGTAAGCAATGACTTCCTCGGAGGCAGATACCCAGCCGCCAGAGTCAAAACTGACCCATGTTCCCTTCGACAGATCATAGGCACCCTTACTTACGGATTTAAAGGAGGAAATGGAATTTCCCGCCACTGTATTCTTGCCCACTGCCGCTTCTGCCTTAACTGCCTCTGTCCAGTCTAATCCCGTGTTCCATGCCACAAACTCCCAGTTGGGGTATTCTTGATGAAGGATCGTCAATGGAAGCACATAGCTTTCCGGGAATCCCTCTGCCAAAAGCTCCTTTTGGTACTTCTCATCCGTTACCACCTTCTGTACATAGGCGGCAGAGACATAGCCATAGCCATCTGCATAGGTTATTTTCATCCAGCCATTCTCTTCCTCGATAATCGTAACCGATGCCCCCTTTGCCAGAGAACCAATGGGCTCTCCGTCAGGTGCATTCCGCACCCTGAGACTTCCTCCGGTGGTGTTGATTACTCCACTGGCTGCCGCACTGACACTTAAAATTCTATCCTGCATTACATAACCAAACATTACACACATCAACAGGAACAGCAACCCTCGTTCTATATAATATGCTTTTGTTTTCTGCATGTTTTTCTCCTGATAATTTATCATGACTGTTCATAATAACAATCGATATGCCCTCTTACCACTTCATTTCACATTCTTCTGAAGCAGCGTTTGAAATAACATCACCTTTTAGATTATAGTATATCAGTGCTTTTTGTCAACCAAAACACAAATAAAAAAAGTGTGATTTTACAATCACACCTTGTTTATACCATTTTTTAGGTACTAAAGTCCCAAAATAACATGGCAGCCCTGTGTAAAAACATAAAAGGAGCAGTTTGTACTCCACTGCTCCTTTACGTTTTCTAATAATTATTCGATTTCTTCTAACTTGTTTCCTAATATTTGCCAAAATCTCCATCCAAAGAAATGATTTGCTCATTTTCATTGTAATTAGAATCGATATCTCCCATAAAGCTGTTCCGACCTGATGTAAGCAGCTTATACTGCCCAATCAGATTTCTAAGAGTAACTGCCTGATTTGACAACTCTTCGCTGGCAGCGGCACATTGCTCACTGGTAGCAGCATTTGTCTGTACCACAGTAGAAACCTGTGAAATCGCCTGATCAATCTGGGAGATTGCTGTTGCCTGATCATTGGAAGCCACTGTAATATTACTGATTAAACCTACAATCTCATCAATGGAACCTACGATTTCATCCAAAGATTTTGCAGTCTCTTCTGCCAGCTTTGTACCATTTCCAATCTTGCGAATGGAATCTTCAATCATCTCAGCAGTTTCACTTGCGGCAGAGGCACTCTTTGCAGCCAGATTTCTTACTTCCTCTGCTACAACGGCAAAGCCTTTTCCATGAATACCTGCTCTTGCTGCCTCAACAGCCGCATTCAGTGCCAGAATATTTGTCTGGAATGCGATATCATCAATAGTTTTAATAATCTTTGAAATTGTCTCAGAAGATTCATTGATGCTGTCCATTGCAGAAATCAGATCCTTCATCTGTCCATTTTCTTCTGCTGCCATTTTCTTGATATTATTTACCAATACATTTGCTTCTCCTGCTTCTGTAGCATTTTCTTTGGTACGCTGTGTAACTTCATCCATGGAAGCAGTAACTTGCTGCAATGCACTCGCCTGTTCCGTAGAACCCTGTGCCAACGCCTGGCTTGCATTTGCCACCTGTTCAGAACCAACGGTAATCTGTGCACCGGCTTCCTTAATATTGTTCAATGTCATGTTCTCATCCTGAACCAGTTTATGTAATGCTTTTCCAAGGACATCCTTATTGCTTCGTGGTTTTACTTCCACAGTAAAGTCACCTTTTGCAATCATATCCGCAATTTTTGTCTGCTCCTTGATACCGGCAGCCATATGCGCAAAATTATCCATTAACTCGCCAAGATCGTCATCGTGAATCTTTTCGCAGTCCACATCCACATCACCCAATGCAAGCTTCTTAGCTGCCACGGATAATTTCTGAACCGGAATGGTAATCGCTTTCGTTAATATTATACAATATGTTAAAGTAACGATAATAGCAATTGCCAATACAACAACTAAAATTACCTCCATACCAACAAATTGTTTGTCTACTAACCGATTGTTAGCTTCTGATGCCTTCTCCATGCTGCTCATAAGCTTTGTCAATGCTTCTTCCGCTGCATCGGCAGTAGCTTCACCGTTTGTCATAAGTGCTGTTCTTGCCTTTTCATACTGACCATTTCTTGTCAATTCTGCTGATTCCTTGGCAGAATCTATGTATTCATCCATATAGTCAGCCACTTTATTATATTCTGCGACAATATTGGAATCAAAATAACCCAGCTTTTCTTCAAATTTCTTTAAGTATTCCTGTACGTTTGCTTCATAATTTTCCATTTCTTTGATCTCTGACTGAAGCTTTGTTGAATCATTGTTATGAATATACAAAATATTACCCAAGCGTACTTTCGTTTCGGCAAAATCGCCGTATGCCTCGCTTAAGTAATACTGTCCCATGGCATAGTTGTTATAACGATTATTGCGGGCCTTATTAATATCAGATGTGAACCAGAGGCTAACAGCTGAAATAACTATCATTAACAGTAGTATTGCAACACTAAAAACCCTAATTTTGTTCTTAACTGTCATATCATTAATTGAAAATCCCTTTTTCATAGCAAAATCTCCTTTTTATGATTGTTCTTCCTTTTTCATATCCTCAAGTATTTCTAAATCTTCTTGCTTGATAAGCTTTTCCGGATCTAATAAAAGCTTTACTGTATCTTCCGTTCTTGCCAATCCATAAACATATTTATTATGCTCAGATTCCCTGTGTCCCAGTGTGGGCGGCGGAACAATATCATCTTCTAATATCGTATCTACTTCCGCTATCTTCTCCACAATCAGACCTACCACTGTGGATTTTACATCAATCACAATAATACAGGTTCTGTCTGTATACTCTTTCGGCTTCATCTTAAATCTTACTCTCACATCAATCACCGGAATAATCTTACCCCGGAGATTGATTAAGCCCTTGATGTAATCCTCCACTTCAGGTATTGCCGCTATGGGCTGCATGGCAATGATTTCATTCACATAGCTGATACTTATGCCAAAATACTCTTTGCCTGTTTGAAAAGTCATAAACTTTCCCTTTTGAGCATCTTCTTCCATCAGCTCTTCTTTTACTTCTTCTGCCATTTACGTTCTCCTTTCCTCATCAAGCATTAGCCCTGCAATGTCTAAAATCAGTGCAATACTGCCATCTCCAAGCTGCGTACAACCCGAAAGTCCTTTTACTTTCTTTATATAAGAAGGAATTGGTTTCACAACTATTTCCTGCTCTTGAAGCAGACGGTCAATTAAAATACACACCTGACTGCCTTCATGCTCCAATACAACCACAATGCTGTCTTCGATACTTTTCTGGGAGGTTTCCAAGTTATATTTTTCATTCAAACGAATAAATGGGTAACATTCTCCTCTCAGAACAATATATTCCTCTCCGCTTGGCTCCTGTATCAGTGCGTCTTCTCCCACTCTTACAAACTCCTGAATAGAAGCCGTTTCAAGAACAAAAGGAGTCTTTCCTACCTGTACCACGATACCATTAATAATAGCCAATGTAAGCGGTATCACCAGTGTCATTTCGGAACCTTGCCCTTGTATACTGTCAATATCAAGTCTGCCTCCAATGGATTGAATATTCTTTACAACCACATCCATACCCACACCACGTCCGGAATATTCCGTAACCTCTTCTTTGGTGGAAAATCCAGGCAATGTAATAAATTTGAAAATTTCCTTTTCCTGAAACTCACTTATGGGTTTATTCTCAATAATCCCCTTTTGTAGTGCTTTTTCGTAAAGTTTCTCTGGATTTAAGCCCTTACCGTCATCTCTCACGCAAATGTAAACTTTACCGCCTTCATTTTTTGCCTCCAGCGTAATTTTTCCCTTGGCAGACTTTCCAACTTGTGTACGCTGCTCTGCATTTTCCTCAATTCCATGATCCACAGAATTTCTCACCAGATGCATCAATGGGTCGGTAATGTGTTCGATAATATTTTTATCTACTTCCGTATTTTCTCCCACTACTTCAAATTCAATATCTTTGCCCAATTTCCTTGAAACATCAAAAACAATTCGCCTCATCTTCTGAAATACGTTTGTCAAAGGCATCATACGCATGGACATAATGACTTCCTGAAGTTCTGTGGTGATTTTTGTAAGTTGTGCCGATGCTTTCTGAAAATTGGTCAGTTCCAGTCCAGGCACTTTCAAATCAGGATTTTGCAGCACCACTGCTTCGGCAATCACAAGTTCACCGATTAAATCCATAAGTGAATCCATTTTTTCCACATTCACGCTGATAATACTCTGCTGCTTCGGCTGATTCTTCGCCAGCGTCTTGCCCTTTCCGGTTTCCTTTGCCTTAACGACATAATCACCAGGCACTGGTGCCGGTTTTTCTTCCTTACCGGACTGTTCATTTTCATCCAGCATAATAACAATGGGTTCTGACTCCCTTCCAAGTTCCGCCAGCCCTTTTCCATATTCCTCTGCAGTGATTTCATTCAAATCAATGCCTTCTGCCTCAGAACTTTCAATTAATCCCAAAACTTCTTCCTTAAGACTTTTGGTCTGCAGCAGCATATGAAAACCTTCTGCCAGAATCGTATCAGCACTTGCCTCATTGGAAAGAATATCTTCCGGTGTATATAAAAGGTCTTCTGCCACTTCTTTCAATGCATAGGTTGCACTATATGCCCGGATATTACTCATCTGTGTGTCATTTCTATAATGTATCGAAATACGGTAAAAATGGCTGTCCTCTCCTGCCACCGGCGTGATATAAAATTGGCTGGGTTCCTCCTGTTTATTTGCCTTTGGAAGCCTGATGCCCTGTTTCTTGATTTCACCTTTGATACACTTTAAAAATTCATCTAAGTCTTTCAAAAGCTGGCTTTCATCACCATCCGGCGTACCTCCATCCTTGATTTTATCAATCTCACCTGTGACAAAGTCTGATACCGCAAGCACTTTCTCCACCAACTCCATATGTGGAACATCTTCCGGATGGGATTCTCTTAAATAGTAAAATACATCTTCCAGTTTATGAGCTACTTTTGTGATGTTCTCATACATCATAACTCCCGACGAACCCTTAATGGTGTGCATGATACGGAAAATTTCATTGATATCGGCATCGTCAAAGCATTCTGCATCTTGTTTTTCTAAAATAATTCCTTCCAGTTTTTCCAGAAGCTGACCGCTTTCATACAAAAACATGGAAAGCATACTGTCTGTATTAAATTCTTCTCCCATACTTCCTCCAATCTTAAGGATTTCCTCTTGCTTTTAAATCAGCTTCAGCTTTTTCAAAACCTTTTCAAATTTTTCCACGTCAATGGGCTTTCCAGCATAGGCTTCACAACCAAGCTCAAATGCCATTTTCACATTGCGTTCATCATTTAGCGCTGTGGTCATAATCACCTTAATGCGTTTACTTTTTGGGATACCTTTCTGTGCCTCGATATCACGGATGGCCTTTAGCACCTGATACCCATCCATAACAGGCATCATAATATCAAGACATGCTAAATCATATGGTTCTTCATCTTCTAATGCCATCATAAAGGCATCGACTGCTTCTTCACCATCCACCATCACATCACATTCCCCATACCGTGACAGTTGTTTATCCATGAATTTTCGAGTGGCGAAATCATCCTCTGCCAATAAAATTTTCATTCATCCCTCACTCCTTTCTAAATAATTTATATCTATTTGCTTAACAGGCTGTATACTTTTCCTGCTATCGCCGACAGCGACATGCGGTATTGCACCGCACCAATATCATAGGCAACTTTAGGCATTCCATACACAACACAGGTGGCTTCATCCTGTCCAATAGTCTGTGCTCCTGCGTTCCGCATTTCCAAAAGCCCCTTTGCTCCATCGCCTCCCATACCAGTTAAGATGACACCAACCGCATTTTTTCCTGCAACTTTCGCAACCGAATTAAACATGACGTCCACAGAAGGGCAATGTCCGTTTACTCTTTCAACGCCCTTGCATTCCACTTGATAACAATTGCCTACCTTCACAAGACGCATATGTTTATCACCGGGAGCAATCAAAACCTGCCCCGGAAGAACTCGATCCCCAGTCTTTGCTTCCTTCACTGCAACCTCACACTGATTGTTTAATCGATCCGCATACATTTTGGTAAAACCCGGAGGCATATGCTGAACAATAATCACTCCCGGAATATCCCGCTTAAAGCATCTTACCACTTCATAAATTGCCTCTGTGCCACCGGTAGATGCACCGATTGCAATCACACGCTGCTGATTTGCACTGCTGATACTTGTGGCGATTGCACCAGTATCTATACGTTTTAATTTTCCTACTTTTGCTGTGGAAGCAATCTTCACCTTTGCTGCAAGCTCCTGGGTCAGAAAACCATTGAGCTGTGCCGGATTTAAATTATCCGGTTTTTTGACAAAATCCACCGCCCCTGCTTCCAGTGCATCAAACACCTTATCGCTCAAAGAACTTATCATAACCACAGGAAGAGGATATTGCGGCATCAGCTTTTTTAAAAAATCAATTCCACTCATTCTTGGCAATTCCACATCAAGGGTCATAACATCCGGCTTATATTTCACAATGGCATCCCTTGCTTCATAAGCATCCTGTGCCTGTGCCACCACTTCAATATTCGGATCGGATGCCAGTCCTTTCACAAGCATATTTCGAAACATTATGGAATCATCCACAACCAATACTCTAATCTTCCTCATACTAGTTTCCCTGCTTTCTATAAATTGATGGTTCTATGTACTGAAATTGTGTTTTTCCCCGATTCAGACTTTCCGTAGTGCCAATAAACAAATATCCTCCCGGTTCCATATGATCATAAATTTTCTGAATCACCTGATACTTGGTATCATCGGGAAAGTAAATCATTACATTTCGCAGAAAAACAATATGAAACTGCTTTCGGAAAGGAAATGGATTCATTAAATTAAACTGTCTGAAAATCACCTCTTTTTTCAGTTCATCCTTCACTTGATATTCTTCCTCATTTATACGTTTAAAGAACCGCTGCTTCCACTTAGGGGGCAAAGGTCCAATTTCCTCCTTTAAATATATGCCGCGAGTAGCATGTTCTAAAACCCTTGTAGAAACGTCAGTTGCCAAAACCTTTGTATCCCATGTTTTATGTTCCAGTCCAAAGTAATCCATCAGCAGCATCGCAAGAGTATAAGGTTCTTCTCCTGTGGAAGAAGCCGCAGACCATATACGCAAATCCCTGTCTTTTCCTGCTTTTGTCTTTGCCCAAGGCAGCACTACACGCCTCATGTAATCAAAATGAGTACTTTCTCTCATAAAATAGGTATGATTTGTAGTCAATACATTGATCAAATCAGTGGCTTCTGTTCCTTTCGGATTCGCCTCAACCTTTGCCATGTAATCATCGTAACTTGCATAACCATTACGAACAAGATAATTTTCAAGTCTACCGCCTACCAGCACTCTTTTTTGACTTAAATCTATGCCATAATTGTTCTTGACATATAATACAATACGCTTAAATTCATTGTCGGTAATCATATTCTTTTCCCCCGATATCCAAACTGTATTCTCTCCTGTTTTTTACTGTCAAAACATATTATATATCATAAAACTTTTGTATTTCTTTGTCAATTCTTTCAATAACCATTCTTTCACTTTTGTTTCTTTCCTTTAATTAAAGAACACTTTTACATTAATCTCGAATCATCTGCCGCCAGATCTTGTTGAAAACTTTTACAATATCCGGATCATAGAGACTGCCGCTTCCATCATTGATAATCTGAATGATTTCTTCCATAGAATCTTCCCGCTTATCTCTTCTCTCTGCAACTAAATTATCAAAATCATTTGCCAGTGCAGTAATTCTTGCTTCTAAAGGTATCTCTTCTCCCTTTAATCCAGGGTAGCCTGTTCCATCCCAATTTGCATGATAGTATCTTGCAATTTTCACTGCCATGGATAAGAACTCACCATGGTTCTGGTCTGCACAGATTTCTTCCAGCACCTTAGCCCCTTCTTCCGAACATTTCTTGATATACTCCAGATTGCTGCCACCAATATCACCATCACACGAATTGGCATCCTCTGCCACGACAAAGCTTCCAATACCATGAATTTTGGCTGCCGTATCAATGGTTTCAACAAATTCATCCGTAATTTCTTTTTCATCTCCGGGCAGAAACTGGAGCCCCTGTGCCAACAGTCCACAATAGTAACCCACATTATCTAAATGCTCTCCCAGAGTACTGTTTCTTTTTTTCATAATCTTTTCCACAGCCAGCAGTACTTTTTTCTGTTCCCGCTGAAGCTGCTGTTTCTGAAACTCCAGCAGTTTATGCATCTTTCGGTTATAGTCTGCCATTTCCTGCTGCATTCGATAACTGTTCAGGTGATTGTTCACCCGCATGATAACTTCTGTCGCATCAAAGGGCTTTGGTATAAAATCCACGGCTCCGGCTAAAAAAGCCTGTTTTTTTTCCTCACTGGTATTTAACACAGTAATAAAGATAAAGGGAATGTCTCTGGTTGCTGCATCACTCTTTAATATTCTGCAAAATTCCAGTCCATCCACTTCCGGCATGGATAAGTCCGACAAAACAAGTGTGGGCATGGTTTCTTTCATAAGATCGATGGCTTCTTCCACACTGAGTGCACATAATGTCTTGTACCCTGCATGGGAGATTATATTTTCCAAAATTTCCACATTCATGCTAATGTCATCTACAATCAATATGGTAGGAACATCTTTTTTCATGTTTTCTGATTCCATACCTTCCCTCCTCTCTATAATTCTCCCATTCTTTCTGTGAAAGCCTTTTTCACATCCTCATATCTATCCATGCTTTTTTCATAATCGCTTTTTCGGATGACCATTTCCATTCGCAGAATCTTTCTTTTCATCTCATCATCCCCATTTTTCGCCAGTTCCTTTATGGTGGATGCCAGCATTTCTGCCTTATCCCATGCTCCCAGTTCTATGGACAGCACCAGCTTATCCATGCGTTTTTTAATTTCTTCTCTGTTGGCATTTTCTCCAAACCGCAGAAAGTTCTCTTCTTCCCTTTCGTGATCCTCCTTGGTGAAATTCTCCCAGCTCTCATATACTGCATTATTTCTCTCTTCCACATTCTGATTGGTGCGAAGTTTCACAGAAAAAGAAAAAGTGCTTCCTTTTCCCTTTTCACTCTCCAACTGAATTCTCCCCTGCATCAGTTCTACCAGTTGTTTTGTAATCACAAGTCCCAGACCGGTTCCTCCAAAACGTCTCGTGATGGATGCATCCGCTTGATTAAAACTCCGAAACAATTTATTCTGCTCCTTTGGAGAAATCCCAATACCACTGTCTCTGACCATAAAGAAAATTTCTACTTCATCATTTACCTGCATTGTTCTGCTGACTACCACATCCACAAAACCTATCATCGTAAATTTAATGGCATTGGACAGCAGATTATTCAGAATCTGAACCAGACGAAGTTCATCTCCAATCACAAACTGTGGAATTCTCTCATCCACATTTACTCCAAAACGCAGTTCCTTCTTATTGATTTCCGCACTGTGGGTTGCAATCACCCTATCCATCATTTTGTAAAAGTCAAATTCTTTTTCTTCTATGGTAAACTTACCCGTTTCCAATTTGGCATAATCCAATATATTATTAATAATCGCTAACATGTTTTCGCAGCAATATAAAATAATATCCAAGGTCTTTCTCTGTTCTTCATCTTCCACTTTATCTAAAAGCTCCATAGCATGACCTTTGATTCCGTTTACCGGTGTTCGGAGTTCATGGGTAATGTTGGCAGTAAACTCGTTTCTTTCCCTGAGATTGGCTTCCTCCTCTTTCTTTAGCTTACGAATTCGTGTATTCATATCCTTCCAACCGGTGATATCCTCTGCCAAAAGAACATAAGTATCATCTTTATCTCCCGGAAAAATACGGACATCCGCTGAGAAGCAGGAACTGTTCTTTCGATACATGGCTGACTCTTTTTTTTCTTCCAGTCGGTTTTTAATAAAATCCCCCGGATCCAAAAAATCTTGTCTGAAAATCCAGGACATATTGCACTTTACCAATTCATCCTTTTCATATTCCAATTTATTAGCCGCTGTCTTATTTGCAAAAAGAATGTCTCCCTGCCTATTGAAGACGAAAACCAGTTCCATGGTTTCATCTGCAATTCGGGAATTTAACCATTCAAATCCCATAGCTTTCACTCCCTTTCCATACCTCATTATCTTTCCTTCGAAATCTTCCCAAAATTTCCGGTATATTGCCTCATTCCCATGAAACAGCAAATCTTTGTTTATAAATCAATTTCCCTAAATTGATATTTAAGATATTGAAATCAAACAGAACAGTTTAGAAGGATATATTTATTCCTCAGAAAGAGGGAATGATTACTAGTATTATCAAAAAACAAAGCAACTGCTTTTCTGATATATATGCTGCTCTTTGCACCAAAGACAGCATATCCCTCATGGGCTGCAGAATACCGACTATTCTCCTTTTAAATACAATGAATGCCCGCACCCTCACCAGAAAAGCACATGCTCAGAATAAATAGCATTTGCTTTGTTTTATATTTTTCTTTACCTATTCCACTGCTAGGCAAAATTAAACATCTTAATTACTTCCACAATATTAAAGAAATCCTCTTTCGCCAGTTCAAAACATTCTAACACATCTGGTGAAAACTGTCCGCATTCTCCGCTCAAAATCATATCATATGCCACCGAATTGCTGTATGCAGTCTTGTATACCCTATCGCTTACCAACGCTTCATAAACATCTGCGATGGAAACAATCTGAGCACTGATTGGAATTTGATCACCCACCAGATGATCCGGATATCCCTTTCCATCCCATCTTTCATGATGGTAACGGCATATGTCATAACAATACTGATAAAATTCTTCCGTATAGGAATTTTGGAAAGCCTCTAAAACACCACATCCAATGGTGGTATGAGTCTTCATAATTTCAAATTCTTCAGCGGTTAATTTTCCGGGCTTTAATAAGATGGAATCCGGAATACCAATTTTTCCTATGTCATGTAATGCAGATGCCCTTGCAATCTGATCAATCTGCTGCGGTGTAAGATTATACTTTGGAAAATATTTTACAAGATATTTTAAGAGTATTCTGGTAAAATATTTAATACGTCTGACATGATCTCCTGTCTCTGCACTTCTAAACTCCACCACAGAACTCAAAGCATCAATCATGAATTCGTCACTGCTGTGAAGCTTCTTCTCCTGCTCGCGAATTGTTATTTCCTGTTCTTTCAGGCGTATTTCCATATTGCGTTTACTCTGATAAAGCTCAATAATGTTCTTTGCACGTCTTCGCACAATATTGGGCTCAAAGGGTTTATGCATAACATCTGCAATACCATATTTATATGCCTTTCCTTCACTTTCATGGGAAGTCATGCTGGTAATAAGAATTACTGGTACTTTCTCCAATAATTCCTTCTCTTTCATGTAATCCAACACACTGAATCCATCCATAACAGGCATAACAACATCCAGAAGAATTAAGACCATATCCTCCCTGTTTTCAATATATTCGATTGCCTGCTTACCGTTGGATGCTTCCAATATGTCATATTCCTCGCTGAACATCGTACTAAGTATTGCTCTGTTTAATTCTTCATCATCCACAATTAAAAGTTGCTGCTTACTCATATCCATTCATATAATCCAATTCCCTCGTAAACAAATAGTCGGATTATTCCCCTTTCTCCCAATTCTACATTGAGTTTTCGTTGCATTAATGATTTTATTAATTTCTCTTTTTATCGATGCTTGTAGTTTTTTGCTAACTCCTGCTTACGATAGCAATTTTTTTGATTATACTATTAATCGACAAGAATGTCAATTACTTATTCATCATAGCGTTGACAGCATCATTACCCGGAACAAAAAGAAACGCTAAAGCCCTTATGGTTTTAACGTTTCTTTTCGTTCTTAGTGCGGATGAAGGGACTTGAACCCCCACGGTCTCCCACCAGAACCTAAATCTGGCGCGTCTGCCAATTCCGCCACATCCGCGTATATTACATATTTTTTCTTGAAAGATAAAAAATACCGATACAAAATCGGTATCAATGAGACACCCGGGACTCGAACCCGGGACAACTTGATTAAAAGTCAAGTGCTCTACCACCTGAGCTAGTATCCCACATAGGTATTTCCTATTCACTTGTTTTCGTAAGTTCGATATTCCCAACTTACTAGCTGGGCTAACTGGATTCGAACCAGCGAATGCAGGAGTCAAAGTCCTGTGCCTTACCGCTTGGCGATAGCCCAATAGCTACTCCTGTTGAAGCACTAAGGTGGATAAAGGGATTCGAACCCTTGGCCTCCAGAGCCACAATCTGGCGCGCTAACCAACTGCGCTATACCCACCATATATTATTTATGACAAATAGCAACTGTGCCTGGAGGGATTCGAACCCCCGACCCACGGCTTAGAAGGCCGTTGCTCTATCCAACTGAGCTACAGACACATAGGAATAAATACAATTTATAAGATTGTAAAGCGGGTGATGGGAATCGAACCCACGTATCTAGCTTGGAAGGCTAGTGTTCTACCATTGAACTACACCCGCATAATAAAGTCGGGGTGACAGGATTCGAACCTGCGACCTCCTGGTCCCAAACCAGGCACTCTAGCCAAGCTGAGCCACACCCCGATGATGTTTTCTTTCTTCGCTTTCTCAACGACAAGGATTAGTATATATCAACTAATTCTAAAAGTCAACACCTTTTTTCAATTTTTTCAATTTTTCTAATTTTATATTTTATTTATGTTATTTCAACAACAGTATAAAAAGGACATAACCGTATTGGGCACTATTCTATAGTTCGCAAAGTAAATGTGGCATTGCCGTCCTCACCGATTTCCATCATCATGTAGGTAGGCTTCTTTCCTTCCTGACGCGGATAAGAAATACTGCCCGGATTTAATAAAACAATATCCTCTTTGATATCCAGTACCGGTTTATGGGTATGTCCGAACATGACAATATCCACTCCCCTTGATCTGCCCTCTTCTAAAATATTTTCCGGTCCAAGACTCACATTATAATAATGCCCATGGGTTAGCAATACCTTATATCTCCCTATGGATATTTCCTTTTCCCGAGCCAAATCAGAAAAAAAATCATTATTGCCACTGATGATTTCTAAGGGACATCCGGCAATCTGTTCTATATAGAACTCACTGCCTTCCGCATCTCCCAAATGAATCATCAGATCCAGTCTGCCTTCTCTCTCAATGGCTTTTTCCAAATTTCCGTGTTGTCTGTGTGAATCACTTACAATCATCACTTTCATCTTCCGTCACCCTTAATTCCTCTCTCATTGCCTGCAATGCTTTGCCACGATGGCTGATTTTATTTTTTTCCTCCATGGTAAGCTCTGCTGTTGTCTTGTTAAATTCCGGCACCATAAATATGGGATCATAGCCAAAGCCGTTCTCGCCTCGTTCCTCATAACCAATATAGCCCTCAATGGTTCTGCGAAGCACTTTTTCTGTACCATCCGGCAATACCGCTGCAATGGCACAGACAAATCTTGCACTTCTTTTTTCCGGTTTCACCCCTTCCAGTCGCTGAATTAAATGATTGTTTTTTACCTCGTAAGGCGTGTCCTCTCCTAAATATCTGGAAGAATATACCCCAGGTTCCTTATTCAGATAATCAATCTCCAAACCGGAATCGTCTGCCAATACAATGCATTTCGTCAATTCATGGATGGCTCTTGCCTTTATCAGTGCATTTTCCTCAAAGGTACTTCCGTTCTCATTGATATCACAGTGGATTCCCGCCTCTTTCATGGACAGAATTTCTCCTTCAAAATCGGAAAATACTGCTTTTATCTCTTTCATCTTACCTGCATTTCCCGTAGCAAAAATAATTTTTTTCTTTTCTTCCATCTTATTTTCCGCCTCCCTGCATTTCTTCATATGCTTCTATGATTGCATTGTAAAGTCCCTGTGCTGCTTTTTTCTGATAGCTCTTAGAACATAGCTGGCTAAATTCTGCATTGTTGCTTAAAAAACCCACTTCTGCCAATGCCACCGGCACTAAGGAGTTATGAATAATATAAATGGTATCTCCATTGGTAATTCCTCGATTTTTGCTGTTTAATGCATTAGACAGCTGGTCCACGCAAATATTCGCAAACCGCATACTGCGATTGTCTGCCGTATAATATAATACCTCTGTGCCGTTGGGCTGACTGCTCCGCTCATCTGCATTGATATGCACACTTAAAAAAAAGTCTGCCTCTATTTGATTTGCCAGCTGTACACGCTCATCAAAGGATGGATTCGAATCATCTACTCTGGTATAATAAACTTTTATATCACTTTTATCAAGCAAATTCTTTAAATACAGTACAATACTTAACGTTAAATCTTTTTCCAACACATCATTACGGTTGGTTCCCGGATGGGAACCGCCGTGTCCGGCATCCACCACAATAACTTTATCATACACATCCTTAGGTTTCAAAAATTTTACTATCAGCTGATTGTCGTGACTGGCTGCCTCATATTCATAGACACCATCCAATGTTAAATCAATAAAAGTCTTTTTGCCCTCATGCCCATAGCTGACATCTGCAATGTGATTGCAGCTTCCCATAACAGGACGAGAGCTCTGGTATTCTTCATCTGTATTATTAATCTCAATGTGGAGATTTCTTTTCACATAATCTGCTGTTATCTTAATATCCGATTCTTTTGTCTTTTCCGGCAGGGATACCCTGAGATATTTTTTAATTTCTGCCTCTAGATCTACCCTCTCATTTTCTGCAAGTATCTCTAACTGGTCGTATAAGCCTACACCTGCAAAGGCGGGAATTGCCACCTGCTCCTCCGGCATACTGACAAAGTCTGCTTTCGAAACACCAAAGAAAGCGAATATAACAATACCCGAAATAATTACACTTAATACTGCCAACAGATGTGCCTGCCCATCCCTCATGCTTCCCACTCCTCATTTCATTAATTTTTTAAAAACACATTTTGCATTATATCATATTACTTTTTGTTTGTGTATACCTTCAGACATAAATTACACCCTTGCTTTTGCTCCACATTTTCCCAACTGTTTCCGGTTAAACTAATATAACCCTCGCCGTCCGTAATGTCCACATTTTTCGTGCTGTCATTGGAGGGAAATTCAATGGCCACTGGGTAATTATTTCCGGGCGTGTAAATTTCGACCATCACTGCAAAGGTTCTGTCTGCCGGAAGCTCCTGACTCTTTGTGAGTGGTACCGTATAGAATCCTGCATCCTCAAAATCCCCCTCTCCCACCAGCTTTCTATGATACAGCGAAGACTTATCCTGAAATTCCTCCACCAGATATACCTTGCATTTCGTATCCTTTCCCAAGGCATAAAAGCCTACCGCCTCAACGGTTTCCTCTGTCTCGGTGGTATATACATTGGCAAAAAACGCTCTTTCACTTTCATATCCCAAATGCCCTACCCAGCCGCATAAATCGGACTGATAAATCCGATCATAATTTCGGTTGCTTTCCACTTTAGTGTATGCCACATTATAGATTCCAATATTGCTGTCATAATAGGATACATAAAAGCAGCCATCTTCTCCAAAACTTTCCCCCCAGCTATTTTGACATATAAAGGCACCGTCCCCCTCCACCTCCACAGTAAAATTCTCCTTGGGATAACTGTCATCCCAGCCAATAAGTACCACTTCGTGATTTGGTTTTTCTTGTCCGATATAACAGTAACTATGGGTATCTTTATTATAGTAGCCGGAATAATAGCTTCTGGTGGCAATGGCAGAATAGATAGAAGATTCCACACCTCCATATTTATAAATCATCTCCTTGATCCGGCTGTAGTTCTTTGCTTCTGGAAAGCGTATCTCCTGCACATGCTTTACCGCCTCTAAGTTTTCTGGGGAAATATCGTCTCCATAGGCATCCTGTTCCTCCAGCACCGGTCCCTGCCATGCAGTGAAATATGCCACTGCCATGGCATATTCGCCCCCTCCACTGTTTAAATTTGAAAAGCTGTTTTTGTGATTCAAATGATCCGGCGACAGAACATAGGTCTCTTCTGGCATCAGCGAGGATTCCACTGCTGTCAGTGCAGCCACCGCCCAGCAGGTATCGAAGCTGCCTTGATTCTTTACTTCCGGAGCACGTTCTCTCTGCCTTAAATCATAACGGTAGGGAATACTCTGGTCTTTGGCTGTATCATTAAGCAGCACTACTTTATTTTCCTGCATATTCCATTGAAATTGATATCCCAAAGCGGAAGCTGCCTCTTTTAGCGGCAGATAGAATTCATTTCCTATTTGTACCATAGGGAGAAGCATCTTTACTTCTTGTCCGTCAATGTAATAAGAAGTGAGATCTTTCATAAATTCCACTGTCGTCTGATAGCGTTCCAGCACCAGCTTGCTATTATTATACAAATGAACACCACAGCCCAATGCATCCCCTAAAATCTCTGCGGGGACAAAAATCTCTCTGTCTTTCTGCATATATATCTTGGAGGTAGCAATCTCTCTTCCATTGACCTGAAGACTAATTTGAGATGCATTGGTATAACAGGCAATCATTTCATCCCACAATTCTGCCTGAACGGGAAATTTTTCATTTTTTGTCAGCTTTCCCTCCATCTGAAAAAAGTGAACTCTGCCAAAGTACATGATCATAATAAAAACTGCTATAATTATGTATTTTATTATCCTCTTCATGACACCCTCATAACCCTAAATTCTATTTTTTTCTGACTGGCGGCTTTGGACCTAAAAACTGATAATAGTAGGTTTTCATCATACCATTATAAATTTTTCTGTTTTTGTCTGCCTTTCTCCCGATATATTTCTCTGTTTCCTCATAACTGGTAATCAGATATGTGCTCCAACTGTCTAAACGTCTCATGGCATCCCCGATCTCCCTGTAAATGAGCGGCAAGGTGTTCTTGTCCTCCAAACGCTCACCATAGGGTGGATTGGTAATGATAAAGCCATATTTCTTAGGATGATTTAAATCAGCCACTGGGCGCTGTTGAAAATGAATGAATTGTTCCACTCCTGCCAACTTGGCATTTTCTCTGGCAGCTTTGACAATTTTTCCATCAATATCAAAAGCCTGAATGTCTGTCTCCACATGGAAATCAATCATATCATTTGCCTCGTCCACAGCTTCATACCAAAGTTTTTGGGGAATGATATTCTCCCATGTGTTGGCAGTAAATTCACGATTCATTCCCGGTGCCATATTGCATGCCATCATGGCAGCCTCAATAGGTATGGTTCCGCTGCCGCAGAATGGATCCACTAAAATTCTGTCTTTATGCCAAGGAGTTAAGGATATCATGGCTGCTGCTAAATTTTCTGCAATAGGTGCCTTGCTGGTAAGCTTTCGATAACCTCGCTTGTGAAGAGATTCTCCTGTGGTATCTAAGCCCACCACCACTTCATCTTTAAAAATGAACACACGCACCGGATAGCTGCTGCCATCTTCCTCAAACCACTCTTTATGATATTTTTGTTTCATGCGTTCTACCATGGCTTTTTTCATAATGGACTGAATATCCGAACTACTGAACAGTTTGCTTTTGATGGAGGTTGCCTTAGCGACCCAGAATTTTCCATTGGCCGGAATATATTTTTCCCAGGGGATTGCTTTGGTGCCCTGAAACAGTTCTTCAAAGGTTTCTGCATGAAACTTTCCCACACGAATCAAAATTCTTCCCGGTGTTCTGAGAAATACATTTGCTCTGCACACCGCCTCCGGATCTCCAATAAAGGTTACTTTTCCATCTTCCACCAACTCTATTTCATAACCCAAGTCATATATTTCTTTTTTTAATACTGCTTCTACTCCAAAATGACATGGAGCAATTAAACTCAATGTTTCCATAGTATCTCCTTATAAGTTTTCTCCTTTTATACTAAATTGCCGCTTGCAAACTGTCAATGAAAATTTTGATATCTTTCAATTAAAATCTCTCAGTACAGACTAAAAATCCCCTCTTCTTCCATAATTCCGTATCAGATACTTTCCCTTATACATTCGAATTCCATTAATAAGACTTTTTACCTGATATCCGTATCCGCTCATCTCTCTGGCTGCTCTAAAACTGGTAAGACCTCGTTCACAATATAATACGTAATTTTTTCCTTTATTTAATCGAAATAGACGCTCCTTGGAAGTTTCATAAGGAATGTTATAGGCTCCTTGAATATGTTCTTCCTGATATTCCTCCGGACTCCTCAAATCGATAATCAGGGTACGCCTTTCATCTATCAATGCATCCAGATCCTTGGAATAAATGGCTTCCATGATAATGCACTTCCCTTTTTTTAATCCTATTGTAATATATGCAAAACTTTCTCAAAGTTGACCTGCACTTTTACATCTAAAATAAAAAAACTTTTTCTTGTGTTCTATGGCTGATTTTGTCAGAGAATGCAGAATATGGCTTCCATTCACAGGATTATGAAAGAAATGGAAAAAACTATATCATTATGAATTAAATCAATTTTTCAAAAATAATCATGATGCACCAAACAGTAATTAGGTATTGTTGGAAAACTAAATTTGAATATTATGTACGAAAGGAATCGTTACACCGATTCCTTTCACCACAATTACTGCTTGTTGGAGCTGCTGGAGTCTTCAGAACTGTTGGAGCAATTGGAGCTGTTTGAACTTGAGTTTGTGGAGCTGTTTGAGCTATTGGAACTTGAGTTTGTGGAGCTGTTCTGCACCTTATTCTTGTTAGAATAGTTCTGAGAAGAATTTGTTGCGTTTGATGAATTATTTGCATTTTTTGCCATGATAAATGCCCTCCTAAATCTAATTTTATTTTACAAAGTTAGTATCTCTTCTTTTCGCAAATCTATTCTGAAAAATCTCAGGAATTAATTTTTTTATATTTCTTAAAATTTCTTAAAATAATGCTTGCTTTTTTCGACATAATGTGATAAATTATCATTTGTAAGAAGAATTAACCCTTCAAAAGTTCTTTTTATATTTTATAACCCCTTATTAATTATTTATACTCCCCTCATCAAGCCGCATGGTTTTACCATGCGGCTTATTTTCTATATGAACATGAGAAGCAGATAACATAACCTACTGGTTTGCCTGTTATATCCACTTTTTCTTACGGTCTGTGCAGTAAATGCACAGACCT
>CAMWHJ010000023.1 GCA_947174015.1 uncultured Lachnospiraceae bacterium
TCCACTTTTTCTTACGGTCTGTGCAGTAAATGCACAGACCTACGGAACAGTTACATTTTTATCTCTGCATTCCCCAAATTTATAACACAAATAACAGAATATCAAACTTACACCAGTTGTTGTGCCAATCTTTCTTATACACTTCAAATTTGGTATTATAAATACGCTATACTGATTAACAACTCTATTCCAAATATGCCAATCACCAATTCACTTTTATTTACTTTTCGTATGAAGTCAAACAGTCCCATAATCATACACTGCAATATGGAGATACTCACACACAAAGCACCTGCTTTCTGAGCTATCAGCCAGTATATGCAGAGCAACCCAAAGAAGCAGACCAACTCATTGGTAATTTCCATATTGATCTTTCCGTCCAGCCCCACAAGAAAAGATTCCTTTTCATAAATAATATCCCAAGCAATTAAGGCATACTTATGAGAAAATGCCACAAAGGATATCCCACATAACACATACATCACTGTTTCGTTTATCAACACACCACTGATAAGCCCCAATGCGTTAATGAGCGCCAATACCATCAAGGGAATTTCACCTCCTGCCAAAAAAGTTACTTATATGAAAAACACTACTGCTTTAAAACCACGACCGAAAAAAGGCTGAACAACAGAAACACCACAATATTCACTGCCACAATGGTGGCCCCCACCGGTGCTGCCGCCAGAATGGAGATAAGCATGCCTGCCACGGCACACACCACAGCAATCACTGCCGATGCAGCCATCACCAGCCAAAAACTTTTAAACACACGCATGGCAGAAATAGGAGGGAAAATAATTAAAGCAGAAATCAGCAGAGAGCCCACCAACTTCATTGCCAATACAATAATTGCCGCAGTAATTACCGACAGCATCAAATTATAGCTGTCTGCCTTGATTCCTGTTGCCTTGGCAAAGCTTTCATCAAAGGTTACTGCAAATATTTTATGATAAAACAGCACAAACATCACCAGCACCACCACAGACATGATGATACACAGCCATACATCCCCCAGATTCAGTGTGAGAATGGACGTGGAACCAAACAATGTGGTACACACATCTCCTGCAATGTTGGTGGATGTGGAAAACACATTTAAAAGCAGATACCCCAGTGCCAAAGCACCTACGGAAATCATGGCAAGGCTGGCATCTCCCTTAATCTTCTTATTTTGACTGCCTCGCAGCAACAGAACTGCTGCCAACACCGTAATGGGGAAAACCACCAGCATCTGGTTGGTTAGATTCAGTACTGCTGCCACTGCCATTGCCCCGAATGCCACATGGGACAAGCCGTCTCCGATAAAAGAAAAACGTTTCAGCACCAGCGTTACCCCCAGCAGGGAACAGCAAAGTGCAATCAAAACACCCACCAGCAGGGCATATTTTACAAATGGATATTGAAAATATAAGCTTAGTCTGTCAATCATCTTCGTCCTCTCCTATTGCCTCCATCTTAACCAACTCGGTAAAGGCTTTTCCTGTGTCTGTTTTCAAATAATCTTCTTTCGTTCCAAAAAATAATGGCTTGTGGGCAATATGTAAAATATGATCTGCATATTTACACGCTGCCGCCATATCATGGCTTACCATAATAATGGTAATTCCTTCCTGATTCAGTTTTTGAATCAATTCATACATTTCATTGGTAATCTTAGGGTCTAAACCTGCCACCGGTTCATCCAGCAACAGCATTTTTCCCGTGGCACAAAGAGCACGGGCTAAAAGTACACGCTGCTGCTGTCCACCGGACAAATCCCGGTAACAGCGTTTCTTATAATCTAAAATCCCAAGCTTTTCCATATTCATCTCTGCCCGTTCTTTTTCTGCTTTTTTATAAAACGGACGTAATCCGGTGGTATTTAAGTTCCCTGACAGCACCACCTCCCACACAGAGGCCGGAAAGTCCCTCTGAATCTGTGTCTGTTGGGGCAGATAACCGATCTCTGTGGGCTTTAGCCGGTCTGCAAATTCAATTTCTCCCTCTAAGGGAGGACGAAGCCCCAGCAGAGTCTTAATCAAGGTGCTTTTTCCGGTGCCATTCTCACCCACAATATAGAGATAATCTCCTGCACCTACCTGAAAATTTAAATGTTTGATAATGGTTTTTCCTTCGTATCCTAAGGATACATCCTGACACTTTAATTGTAGCATTTTTCACCCTGCTTCCTGTTATTTCCTGCCGCCTTTTGTATTTACTCCAGAGCCACTGCCAACACCTCTAAATTCTTTTCCATAGCAGACAAATATGTGATTCCCTCTGCAATTTGTGCCTGACTGACAGCCTGCAGGGAATTTAACGTTTGAATCTCTGTCTTTTCCCCCACATTCTCGGCAATGGCATTGGCTATGCTTCCATCGGAGCCATCAATGGTTAAAATACATGGCAGCTTTTCATCATGCACCTTTT
The DNA here is from genome assembly GCA_947174015.1 of uncultured Lachnospiraceae bacterium. Lineage (GTDB taxonomy): Bacteria > Bacillota > Clostridia > Lachnospirales > Lachnospiraceae > RUG11237. The sequence continues at coordinate 2,413 of CAMWHJ010000023.1, forward strand.
CCGCCAAAAAAACAATGGTCTCAAAGCTTGCTTCTGACTCGGAAGAACATCCGGGAAATGCTGCATAATAAGTCAGACCGTAATCCGCTGTCAAATAACGGAAGGGAAAACGATCGCCAAATAGGATTGTTTTCCTTTTGGCATTTTCTGTCATATATTGGTAAGCCTTGTCTAACTCTTCTAGCTGTTTCAGATAAGCTGCTGCATTTTCTTCATATTGGCTGCTGTTTTTCTCATCAATGGTTTGCACTGCTTGGGAAATCTCTTTTACCATTGTCTGAGCGTGTTTTAAAGACAGCCATACATGCTCGTCATACTCTGCCTGCCTATGGTCATGATCCGCTTCATTGAGATCGGTTCCCTGATGAGCAGTGCCATCCTGCAATATCTTACCCGTTTCTTCCTCCTGTTGATGTTTCTCCTCTTCCATGCCCTCTACAATTTCTTCCTCCACCATTTCATCTTTTAGAATTTCCATCATGGACAATACCTGTGGATTTTGCTGACTATCTGCCAACGCTTGTGCAATCCACTGTTCCGAAGTGCCGCCGTTGTAAATCAACAGATCACAACCATCTATTTTTATTATATCCTCCACAGATGGCTGGTAATTGTGGATATCCATTCCATTATCTGCTATCAGGGTCAGAGAAATGTCCTTATTATTTTCACCGATAATCTGCCTTGTCCAGTCATATTCCGGAAAGGAAGCACATACAATTTCTATTTTCTCCTGTGTTTTCTGTGGTCGTGCCCCATTGCCGCAGCCGGTTAAGCCCAGCACTGCCGCTGCTGCCAAAAGTATTATTTTCTTCCCTGCTCTCATGGTTGGAAGCTCCTTTCAATCTTTGTTTTTAACTCTTCCGTACACTGTTTTAAAAAAAATTCGAAATTTTTCCTATGAAAGAGTCTTATAGATTGTTTTCTATAATCAACTATTCTATACTTTAAAATTGGTAACTAATCATCTAATATGCAACTTATTTGCATTTTAATTATATCCCTTTCTTTGGAAAAGTCAACCCAATTTGCAAATAAATTGCATTTTTGTTCGTGCCGCAACTGGACGGGGTACAATTTTTCAAAGGCGAAAACCAAATGACAGGCAATTCTGATTCTGCTTTAATTACATAAAAAACAGAGCCATAAAAGTATTTGCACTTTTACAACTCTATTTTTATTTTTTAGTATTGCTCCAACCGGGAATGCCGCATTCCTTTCATATCCGTAAATGCACATTTCTGTATTGGTTCATCACTGTTTTTCTTCTTCCGGCTCCACTGTCTTATTTTAGAAATTGCTTCCGTTCCAGCCCCAGTCCTTCACCCCTTGATAGGTAACATAGACTGCATCTCCCGGAATCCCCAATTCCTTTTCAAACAAACTGCAGATTTCTGATGTCATCTGATTATATGCATCCGAAGAGGCATTTCCAAAAAGACTTACTGCCACATAAGCTCCCTTGTCGAGCTTCTTGCCTCCCATATACAAATCATACTTGTCCTCAAAGCCCACCATCAGAAAGCTTTCCGGTTTGCTCAATATAGATACTGCTTTTCCAAGCCGGCTTTTTAGCACCTCTCTTTTCTCCGGTGTAACTTCCACTGTAATTTTTGAATCGATAAATGGCATATTTTCTTTTCCTTTCTTTCTATTTTTGTAACTATTCAGTACCTGTTATATCCGCTTTTTCTTACGGTCTGTGCATTTACTGCACTGACTTATGGAATAGTTCTCTTTATCATACAATTTTTCACTCTATAAGTAAAGCTGCAATTCCTAATTCTTTTATCCTATTGTATTCTGCCTTTAAATCCTCAACTCCTAAGTTAATAAATACCTTATGTGTATTTATACTATTCGCAATTTCGCTTTGATTATTGTATATCTCCCAATACTCGCCTTTGGTCACTACCTGACTAGGGTTTTCACTATCATAATAACCATTCATGAGGCAGAGATTAAGTCCTTTGTTATTAAATATGGAGAAACGCTTTCCGTTTACGGCACTTACTCTCATATCAAAGATTTTCTCATAAAATGAAACCGATTAATTAATTTGTTCTTGGCGTGTTATAGTAAAACAGTTTTTCCTCCGTTGTCATGTGCTTTGTCACTTCATAATTACGCTTACGAATCTCGTGTATATCCTCAACTGTAAAATCTGGGCTTAAAATCGGCTTCTCCATGTCTACACTTCCTGAAGCCTTGCTTCCTCAATCTCACACTGAAATGCGTGTCCTGCTATATTGTAGTAATCCATTCTTTCCTGTTCCGTCATATTTTTAGTCATTTCGTAGTTATACTCACGCAGTTTATGGATATCCTCAATCGTAAAATCCGGGCTTAAAATTGGTTTCTCCATATTCATTCCTCACTTTCCAACAATACTGACGGACTCCAAATCTCAATCGGCTTATAACCTTGCAGATTTGTGATTGACCTCACGCCACGGATCATCTTTATATTTACAATATGGATCATAACAGCATTGACATTACTACCTTTGACGGTTACATACTACGGATTGATTGTAGCAAAACAGCGGAAGGCTTAAAAACAACAGCGTGGACAGACTATGTACTAAATACTATGGCAATAGACAATCCGCTTGAGTATGCAAAGCTTTATCTGAATAATGAAATGCAGATATTCATAGATACTGAAGATTAACCTGAAATGTACTCAATAACCGCTGCCATAACATCATTATAAATTTGTCTTGATCTTACCGGACCTATATAATGTATTTTCTTCAATTCACTCTCATCCTTCTCAAATATATCTTTTATCAAGCTTATACCAGCATCATTAAGTCTTTTTAACAATTTAGGTGAAATATCCAACTCATCCACCTTTTTATTAAGAATACTGTCCAAAAATCCCATTTTATCAATTTCTTCATCTACTATAACCAAATTTTCCATTCCTTCATATGCAGTTGAATTTTCACCGTAATTGGGGAATTTTTTTTGAGAGATATTATCCATAATATTCTTACATACAGAAGCAAAATTAGATGTAGTTGTTACTAACAACACAATCCCAAAGTTTAATTGATATCTATCATAAAAATCATATCTAAACTTAGTAGCTTCTACATCAAGAGTTACAATTCCAGAATACTCCAGAATTTTTATAGCTTGCTTTATTACTTCTGGCGATTTTCTCGAAATTGCAAAATATGCCGTAGTTTTTTCACTTGTCTCTTCTGTTTTGACATTAATTTTAGCAATATCTGCTGATACCACATTTTCAATAAATTTTCTCGACCATTCGATCATATTTCTATGACCTCTATAACGTTCTTCTAATTTCGTATGTTCAGTCCAAATTGTTGCTCTATAAAACTCTTTGATAACATCATTTACCACAGAGGCTTTAAGCGAAGTACCTTTTTCTAATATTACATTAAGACTTTTTAATAAAAATCTAGGATTTCCACTCGAACAATAAATTATTGTATTTAAAAGTTCTCCATTTTCTATCATTTTATTATACTCTGCTGGATAATTATTCTTAACAATTTCTCTCATTTTTTCTATATAATCACAAGCTAATATACTTCTTTCTACTTTTTTAGTTGTAGCATCATGAAATTGTTGAAAAGTACCATAAGAGACCAATCCAGGATATACAGCAGCTTTGCAAATGATAATTGGAGAACGCAATGCTCTAAATAAATCAAAAAACTCTCTTTGTTGCACTGGCGCAAATATCTGACATGCCTCATCAAACATTATAATCAGTTTTTTTATATTAAATTCTTCACATAACTCTTTTACGAATTCTCGAAAATAATCTATATTTTTCACTATATTTTCATCATCAATTTGCACACCACCCTCATCTTCCTCATCTAAATTAGATACATTTTCTATGTAATTTTCAAGCTTCACAACGATGGGATTCATATCCTTGTTTACAATCGGCTTAAAGATGCTCCCATTAACAATGATTCCCTGCTCTTTAAGCTTAACTTTTAAGGATATTAATATTTTACTAACCATAAGTTTTGATATATTTGTACTTTCACATATTGAACTAGTTGCAAAACTTGTATATACTGGCAAAATTCTTTTTACAGCAAATTCATCTGTCAACTCCGATTCTGCCTTTTTCATCAACATTGTCTTACCAGTACCTCTACTTCCAATCAAAAGCAACGGCTGATTAGATTTTAATGCTTCAATATTTTCTCGATCTACAACTGTATCTACATACAATCTATTTACCTCGTCTATGGTCAAATCCTCAGTTCTTATCAATGCTTCACTCATTATAATTCCCCTCCGTATCTTTTTATTATTGGATTCCATATACCAATTTTGTCATCTGCTAAAGTTCTTAAATTACATTCTTCACCAAACCTAATGAACAAAAGTAATATTAATATATCAATAACACCATTTGCTTGCTCGAAGTATTCTTTAACAGCCTCTGCAGCATACTCTATTTTCATTTCATTAATACTCTGCATATATTCGTATTTTCCATGCACATACTCTGAACACTCATGATAGTGCTTTCTAATTGTTTCTCGCAATTCATCAATTTTCAAATTTCCCGAAATAAACAAGTTCAAATATTTTTGACTTATTATACTATTATCAGAATCAAAAAGCTTTGACCAAGTCATATCCATTCTATTATTCTTCCATAATAAAAATTCATAATTCCTATCATGGTAATAAATAAAGCTTAAAGATAATTCCATTGCACTTCTAAGACACATCATAGAATTTCTGTAAAACGATTGCGACATAAAAACAATACTATTAAGCACATCATTTTCCACCTCATTCAACACCTCTAAACAACTACTTTTTATAGCACTTCCAAGTTGTTGAACAAGTTCCATTTTAAGCAATAACTTACCCGTTTCCACATTATGCTTTTCAATTGTTTCATTTACATTTTTATCAATTACTTCATTTATATCTTCAAATACCTTTTTAAGTTCCTTCATCTTACTATATCTCCTGTCCATTATAAAAGCTTGTCTCTCTTACAATATTATTCTCATACCATTCTCTAGGAGCTTCACTACTATTATACGCCTTATCCAACATCTTATATATCTGCGGATATCTGACATCAAATCTAAGTAATGTTTTCAATTCAGATGTCTGTATTGGCAATATCTTCATTCCAGTGATATAATCTGTTCCAGTAGCATTGTAATATTCCATATATCTTCTTGCTCTGAAGTCAGATATAACATTTATATTAAGATATGTTGTTACAAATACACAATACGCTTCATCCTCCGGATGAGCAATACAATATTCGCCTAAATGCCTTGATACCGGTTCCATTTCCATTCTTCTTTGATTTGAACCATCCGCAAGTGTCGCCTCTATCAACAATGTGTGCTTAGGATACCATTCTGATTTTTCATATTCCCAAACGATATCGGCTTCTCCTCCGCCTGCATGTGTCTTCGGCAATAAATCAGCTTCCAAAGATAAATTCATATAATCAAGTACGTCCCCTTTTCTGTCACTTATCACATACCATGCAATACCAAGAACATATTCAAAGATTGTTGGAATATCTGCATTGTCTGTAACTAAAGTTCTTATTTCGTCATCATTTCTACTTTCAAAATGGTTAAATAATGTGATAAGAGTATCTTTATCAAACTTATCGTCTATAAGTTTATTAAAACGAGTATATCTTTCATCCTTGATAACCTTGCGAGCCGACTCCTTATCCGTAACGTTTTTCCCAAGTGCTCTACTCAATTTCTGATACAATTTATCCGTATCAATTGCCAAACAAGGATGTATATCTTCAAGTTTTGCATTTTCCGAAATCAAATCCGTTTTCTCAAATGCAATATCAAGTAAATTGTCAGCTATATTTTCTATATAACATTTTGGCAGAACATCAAGTTTTACTTTATCATCCTCAAATAGTACAATATCCGTAATCTTAAAATATCTTCTGTTCAAATCAAAATAATCTGACAAAGTAGCTTTTGCCTTAAATAAATGCATTATTTTGAAAAATTCTTCATTAAATGCTTTTTCAGACTCTACCTTTAATATTGGGACCGCATTCAACACAGATAATCCCATTCTTGCAATAACACTTCTTGCATTACTACTAAAAAAATGCTTACGCCATGCACCACCAACTTTACTATTGGTTAACTTTTTAGTTGCTTCATATAATTCCAATGCCAGATTATCCTTTGCAAACACGATATTCTTTAATATGTTGTACAGAATATAATATGGTTTATCGAACCTTGCACTCTTACGATTAAATCCTATATTACAAATCAATTCCTCTGTTATTTCTTCTTCCTGCAACAATGCTAATGCTTTTTTATAATTCTCCATTCTCAACAACACAGATAGAATTATATCTTCATAATTCATACTGTTATTTCTTGAAGAGAGAATACATTCAATAACATTATCTGTAGTTTCCCTATCCACACATAATGGCAATAGGTATGTAAATTCATCATAAGTAAGATATTCCACCTTACTTACCACATATAAAAACACAACAAAAGGTCTTACATTTTTACCATTGACCTCATTTGATGTTTTTAGTAATTGCTTAAAATACAAATAACTATCCCTTGGTATTTCAAGCAAATTATCAGAAGTAAAATCTTCTGATTGCGAAATCTCAATTAGTGCTTCACCGGCTGCTGTTACATTTCTCTCATCGTCCAACAATCCAATATCTCTTAAACCAGATGTCTTCTCTCTCGCATCTTTATCTGGTCTTGGTGCATCACCCTTTACAAACTCCTTATTTTTTAGAAATTCATAATATTCTGCTTGGAGTTCATTATTACCAGCCCACAACCTTCCTTTATTTTTCGGAAAATTTCTAAATTCTTTCAATAGTTTCATCTGCATTTCAATACTCATATTGAATTTATCTGTTCTATAACTCGTTGTTCCAATCGCCCAACAATAGCTTTTAAAGCCTATTTCATTTGCCATACATTTATTACCCCCCTTTTAGTAATTTACCACTAATACTTCTTTCGTGATGCCTTCTCGTTTTGTATGGTAATTTGAATTCGAATAATCATAATCAAGCGATATAGCCTTAAACTTTTTATGCTTTTTTATCCAATCAGCTAGTATTTCATTTCTTTTACCTTTACTCTCCAACACATTGGACAATGCAAATCGAATACCTTTTTTATCCAAATGTTCTAAATATGACAACAAATCATATTCGTCTTTTTCTGTCCAACCATCCTGCTCATTATATGTTGCACAGGTTATCAAATACGGCGGATCTGCATAAAAAAAACTTTTATCTGTAAAATCATCCAACTTTATTTCTCTAAAATCCCCATTGATAAAATCATAGTCTCCACTCTTAATACGCGCAAGAAATCTTTCCAATTTTTCTTGCATTTTAGAGTTAAAATCCCTTTTTCCAACTGGAAGATTAAACTCACCTTTTTTATTGAACCTCAATTGATTATTAAATGAATAAACAATCAACAAATACAACATCAAGAAGTATTCATCATCTTGCGTTGTTTTGCTATTAAAATCTTTTCTGAGCTTATTATATCCATCTTTATTATAAGAACCTAAACCTTTCGAACTTTCACAACCATAATATTCATATCCATTTTTACTTACAAGAGATAGATTATATCTATCTATTGCTGCATACAACCATTCAAAAACTTCGTCCTTAGATAATCGTCTAAATGTATCCAACAATCCCATCAGGTATTTATTCGAATCATTAAACTGCACCTTATTACAATTTATATTAATTCCTACATTACAGCCTCCACAAAATAAATCAACTACCTTGTCTGCATCCTTTGGAAAAAACGGCAACATTTGCGGAAGCAACTTATACTTTCCACCTGTATAATTTAAAGCAGAAGGAATTATCTCTTTTTCGCTTTCATAACATGTACACAAAAACAACCTTTCCTGATTATCTTTAATATCTGACTTACCTGTAGAAAAAGCTTTATAATCCTCTGTAAAAACCTTTACAATACCTTTTTTTTGAAGAATACGCATAATATCCTCATCACTTATCTTGGCATTTGAACGATCATTCCCTTTTTCTGCCATATTGTTGTATGATAGCATAATATATTTAGCATGAATTGAATCTAACAATTTTTCAAAAGCAACCGTAGCTTTCTGTGTGCAATAGTCACTCTTTAATGATGTTCTATCCATCTTTTTAGCAACACCAAAAACTTCCGGCTTATTCCAGCGAGCAACATTTTCAAGTAAATGATATGCATCACAATATTGTCTTGAATTATATGGGGGGTCAATGTATACCAAATCCGCCTCAATATCCGCAGCCAACTCATTTGTATTCATATTGTAGCACACATTATTTTCATTCAAATTCTCATCTGGCTGCGGTACATATAATTCTAAATGCTTTTCAAATTCAACACCCTGTCTATAAGCATCATAATGCCCGCATGTATTAGCAATCTTATCCATTGCATACAATAAAGAAGTTATCAATAAGGCTCTTTCTCTTGCATTAATGTTACCCTTTAAAAACCTACCCTCAATATCTTGCCTAATAAACCCTATCTTTCTACAATCTTCAAGAGAAAAATATGTATTTGCAAAATTTTCACTCATATAATTATCTTGCTCAACAACCATATCATTATAATCACTTATTAACTCTATTATTTTTTCTTTCGAGTATTCTTCACTACTAAACCAAGCTAAATGACAAATATAATTACTGTACATAATATCATTTGTAATAATTTTTTTGTCAGTAAACGCAGAAGCTACCGCACCTGTTCCAGCAAATATATCCGCAACTGTATTAACATTTTCGCATTCGTCTTCAACTACCTTTGTTATAAAAGGTAAAAGTTTGTATTTATTACCTAAATATCGCCGATTATTTATTTTTGTCGTTTTATATGGCATTTCAACCACTTCCTGCTTTTTCTCGATATTATTTTTCTTAATATATCTTTTTAACTGATGATAGACTGCTTCTGTCCACATAGTTTTTCCTTTTTCATTAACTTCAAGTTCTACTACTCCATTATCTTTTAAATAGTATAAATACGATCTTGAAATGTCTAATTTTTTTGCCATTTGAGTTGCCGAATAATTCATTTTATCATCTCCATTTTATGCAACATATTTCATCCATTTTTGGACACTTTTCCTTTTAATTATACCATTATACTTATATTTTTCAATATAAAATTAGACAAAATCTCTAAGAAAATGGATGCTAATAGTAACAGTTCAGATATCTGAACTGCTACTGCTAATAAAAATCAATACAAGAATCTATACCAGCATATTTTTGAACACAAAAAAGACACATGGTTTACAATTTGCTGTTCCATGTGCCTCTACGCTGTTTTAGCGATGTTAAATTGTTTTGTTGATTATGCTAACTGCATAACCTCGGCTTCAAGTTCTTTTAATTCTTCAAGTGATAATGACGAAACATATTATAATCGGCATAACCTTCTTTTCATATAGATTATCGGCATTATTTTTTAAGTGATGGAAAATGAAATCAAATCTTTTTCATGTGAAATGAATTAATCAGGCACTTGCTCCTCTGCCATAATCTTCTTCTGGTAGCGTTTTAGATTTTCATTAAACAGATTCGCACTTCTTCGGTCATTCAACCACAAAACAACATATACCATCACAAAAACAACTGCAATCGCTGCCGCTAAGGTCCAAGTTGTCAGTGGATTAAAAACAGCCCCCGCCATATAATTTACTCCAAAAACCAGTCCTTCAATTAAAAGCAGATGAATGCCTCTGCGAACCAGAACCTGCTTTACACTCAGTTCTTTTTTAGAACGTGTGACAAGATCAAGCAGAACTCCTAGCAGAACTGAGCAGAATCCAAAGATAGGAGGTGAGAAGAATGCCTCATACCCCATCTTTTGGTCGGGGAAAAACAGCATTCCCATAATTCCTTCCATAATCGTAATACAGGCAGTACATACCAAAAACGCTATGATTTGTTCAAAAAAATCTTTTCTATTTTTCATTCTCCGATTCTCCCATTACAATTTTTTTCAATGCTCCTGCATACTGTCTGGATATCATCAGCTTTTCTCCATTTTTCATGTGGGCAAAAAAGCGTCCGTTGAGTGCCGGGCTAATACTCTCAAGCTTCATTAGATTCAACACCACTGATTTAGAACATCGGACAAAATGATACCCTCCATATGCTGCCTCTGTCTCATACAGCCGCATCTTTATCTCATATATCTGTTCATCTGTATAAGCAAACACCTTCTCGTCCACCGCCTCGAAATAGTGCACATCCTCCAGACAAAATCTCTGCATGTGCTGACTGTCTACTCTGCCGGACAGTTCCACGCCTTTTGCTGTTATATAGCTGCGAATATCCTTGATTTGCGGGGTGATTTCCACACATTCAATGATGACCCGTTCATCTTCTTTTCTTGCAATTTTTTTAATGCATACTTTCATTTAAACCATACCTTTTCATCTATCGTAACTGTTCAGTACCTTCACAGTTACGAGCAAAAATCCATGCAGAATCACCTCGGTGATGGATTTTTGCCTGCTAAATTTACGTTTCTGTACGTTTAGTGCAGTAAATGCACAGACCTACTGAATAGTTACCATCTATCTTAATATTCTGCCTTCAAATCCAGCTCCCCTTTGTCTTTTAAATAATAATCGAACCAAGTGAGCACCATATCATTTACATTCTCAATGCAGGTTCTGGCATTTACTTTTCCCACCCCCAACATTTTTGCAAGAATAGGGGATATAAGCGGCAGGTCTGTGAAATTGAGATGCCCTGCATCATTGAAAATCACTTCCCTGTAATCAACTGCATTTTTACCCACATAAAAATTTACATACTCAAAGCCTTCCAAATTTTGTGCTTCTGCCGCCTCATGAACTGCTCTTGAATTCACATCTAAGATTGGTATCGGATAGGGTTCTTCGTTAAAAAGTTCTATATCGTTTTCAAATCCCACATATTCCCCAAGCATCGTGCCTTCCAAATCAATGACAGCATCAATATCATCTCTCTGCCTTCCAAGGGCTACTGAAGATGCTCCGCCCATAGAGTGACCGAACAAACCGATTTTTTCTGAATCAATCAGGCAAAAAGGTTCATCCTCGCCTTTTTCTGCCTTACTTAAAATTGTATCTAACACAAAATTTTCATCTGCTGTCCGAAGTGCCATCCATTCTTTATATTTTAAATAATTCCTCTCTTCTTCCTCCGGATCGGTCGTTCCGCTTCCTTCATAAACACTCCTAAGAAAATCCATATCCACTGTAGTGACTTTTCCATTAACGTCCTCCACGAATATGGCATGATACGGATGGGCAATGCTCGCCACCACATAGCCGTTGGACGCAAGTTCCTTACAGGTAGAGTAGTTGCTGTCGATCATGCCAAATGCACCATGAGAAAATACCACAAGGGGATAACTTCCTTCCTCTTCGGGATACCAGAACTTCACAGTAAGCATCCGGTTTTCACCGGTATCAGTAAAAGTCTCTACTCTGCTCACATCCTCCCAAGTAAATTCTTCTATCGCCACGTTATGGTTCCCCGTGACAACCGGCTGCTTATATGGCGGAAACAAGACAACCCGGAATAAAATCAGAACAACTAGGATGATTCCCGCTATTTTAATGCATCTGACTGCAATTTTCTTTTTATCATGATATTTTTCTGTTTTTTCTTTTTTCATTACTTAAGTTCCTCCATGCTTTGATGGAGCTAACATAACACACATTTTCCCCAAACGAAAGAGATTGGCGGATAAAATGCGTTTTAACTGGATGAAATGCAAAACGCAGGGTAAGACCACCTATGTTAATTCTTCCTTTTTGCTTTTATACAACACCATAGTCATAATAATCACCATAATTAAAATAATAGGAATTTGATAATGCATAAAATTGTAACTTCCAGAAAATCTATATTTTTCCCGAATCATTGCTCCATTACAAAATGCAGTAAAATCCCACACTGCATGCAGAATAACAACTGCAGGCAAATTCTTAGTTTTCAAGAATATAATCCCATAAACATACCCTATGAAACTCCCTAATAAAATGGTCCATAAAACGGTATCCAGTGAATCAATAAATATATTTGGCAAATGCATTATTCCAAACAAAAGACCCGAATATATGCAGACAAATACTTCTTTTTTCTTCGTAACATTGTCATTTCCCATCAGCAGAAAATTTAACATCCCACATCTAAATACTATTTCTTCCGCAGCTGCTGTTGTGAAACAATTAAGTATTTCCATAATAAAAATATTTCTAAATTCTTCCGGATACCAAGTGCCATGATCCAAAAAATCCATTTGATTGCCACAACGCAATGATATACCATAAACAATACCAGTGGTAACCCATAAACGAACAGACCTTGTGTAAAACTTTTTAAATCAAACTTTCCCATATATCCTTTGAAAATTAGTATCACTGTTAATGTTATGATAGTCACTATGATATTAACCACCGAAGCAACAATTTCATAATAATCTGTAAATCTGCGATTTCCATTGGTTATGATAGCAAAAATAAGATTACCGCCCAAAAGATAAGGCACCATAGTTAAAAAAAGTGCCCAAAAACATTTCTTCATATCCTTAATTATTCCAATAGAAATTGTTCTTTTATGTTCTCTATGCATATGCTATCTCCTTTATGTCCCATCAAGTATTTACCATACCACTGTAAACCCACTTCTCGTAACAGAAAAAATCGGACTTCTTCTTTCTTTTTCTAATAAAATTTTCCAGTTCAGCACTGCACACTCCCCATGTTGCCCTATTCTGATAACAGTAATATCACTCAGACAGTTTTCGCAATGTTTTTTCACATATAATCCATCCTGACTCTCTATTGAATTTTCTCACAAGCCTTACAAATTCCATAAAGTATGGAATTCTCACACAACAAGGAAATGCCATGATCCCTTTGCATATGTTCCTCTATGGTATGCATAAAACCGCATTCCAAATGAACCACTCTGCCACATTTCACACACTGTACATGAAGATGTTTATGACAGTTATGCTCCGGTTCTATATACTGATAAGTGGACTTATCCCCCTTATCTGACACAAATTTCATCACCTGCCCCTGCGCCACCAAAGCGTCTAAATTCCGATAAATAGTGGACACATTCACTGGATTTCCCTGTTGTTCCATATACTGCTCAATCTCTGAAACAGATGCGGTCCTCTCTTTGGTTGCCTCCAAATAATCCAATATTAACTTTCTGCCCTTTGTCTTATACCCATCACTTCGTGCCATGAAATACCTGCCTCCGTTTTCTCCGTATCCATTTTTGCTGATATTATGATACCTTAGATAGATTTATTTTTCAAGAATAGGTTTTTTACTTTGGAATTTTCTATTGTTGAATGATAAATAGAAAGCATGCTCCACAAACTTTCTATTGTCATGAAAAAAGGAATCATTACAAGTTTTACCCTGCAATGATTCCTCATTTCTTTCTCTGCTCTATTCTTCTCCCATACTCTTTTCCGGTTTCCCCATAAGCATTCCTTCTGCCTTATCCTTAGCTTTTGACCTCTGCCGATAATTTTCCGTCCCTCACATCTATGACAATCACATCTTTGGCACTCATATCTCCGGCAAGAATACATCTCGCTGCCAGCGTTTCCACGTTTTTCTGCAAAAACCGCTTTAATGGTCTGGCACCATAAACCGGATCATAACCATTGTCAACCACATACTGTTGGGCTTCCTCTGTAAGCTCCAGACGGATTTCCTTATCTGCCAGACGTTTGTTCACATCTTCTGTCAACAACTTGATGATGCCGCCAATATTCTGTTTCGTCAATGGCTTAAACATAATTGTTTCATCCAGACGATTGAGAAATTCTGGTCTGAAATGTCCACGCAGTTCTTCCATCACTTGTTTCTCTGCATCTTCCCGGATGGTACCATCCTTCTGAATTCCATCCAAAATATACTGCGAACCAATGTTTGAAGTCATAATCAAAATGGTATTCTTAAAATCTACGGTTCTTCCTTGGGAATCCGTAATTCTGCCATCATCCAATACTTGCAGCAGTACATTGAATACATCTGGGTGAGCCTTTTCTACCTCATCAAACAGCACAACCGAATAAGGTTTTCTGCGAACTGCCTCTGTCAATTGACCGCCTTCCTCATAGCCCACATATCCGGGAGGCGCTCCAATCAGGCGGGACACCGAATATTTCTCCATGTACTCACTCATATCAATGCGCACCATGTTATTCTCATCATCAAAAAGACTTGCTGCCAAAGCCTTTGCCAGCTCTGTCTTGCCCACACCGGTGGGACCTAAGAACAGGAACGATCCAATGGGTTTACTGGGATCCTTGATGCCCGCCTTGGAACGGATAATTGCCTCTGTAACCTTAGTTACACCCTCATCCTGCCCAATCACACGCTTATGAAGTTCCTGATCCAAGTGAAGTGTCTTACTTTTCTCACTTTCCGTAAGCTTTGCCACCGGAATCCCTGTCCAGCGGGAGATGATTCTTGCAATCTCCTCATCACTGACTGCCTCATGTACCAGCCGCAAATCCTTCTCTTTGATATTTTTCTCTTCCACCTCTAACTGGGCTTTCAATTTCGGCAGTTCGCCGTACATCAATACACCGACACGCTCGTTGTCACCCTTAATGGAACAGACCTCAATTTCCCGGTTGATTTCATCAATCTGCTGACGAATTCTGCTTGCCTTTTCCAAGGCAGATTTTTCATTATCCCACTGGGCTTTTCTGCTGGCAAATTCATCTCTCAATTCCGCCAGTTCCTTACGCAGTTCCTCCAAGCGCTCTCTGCTCAGATTATCATTTTCCTTTTTCAGAGCTGTCTCCTCAATTTCCAACTGCATAATTTTGCGGTTCTGCTGGTCTAACTCTGCTGGCATGGAATCAAGCTCTGTTTTTACTAGGGCACATGCCTCATCCACCAAATCAATCGCCTTATCCGGCAAAAATCTGTCGGATATATACCGATTGGACAGGGTTGCCGCCGATACCAAGGCATTGTCCATAATTTTCACACCATGAAAGACTTCATATCTCTCTTTTAAGCCACGAAGAATGGAGATGGTATCCTCCACCGTGGGTTCCTCCACCAGCACTGGCTGAAATCTTCGCTCCAGAGCCGGATCCTTTTCAATGTACTGACGATACTCGTCTAAGGTGGTGGCACCGATACAGTGGAGTTCCCCTCTGGCAAGCATGGGTTTTAACATATTACCTGCATCTAAGGCACCATTTGTTTTGCCTGCTCCCACAATGGTATGAAGTTCATCAATAAATAGGATAATCTCCCCATCGCTTTTCTTTACTTCATCCAAGACTGCCTTTAAACGTTCTTCAAATTCCCCCTGATATTTGGCTCCTGCAATCAAAGCCCCCATATCCAGTGAGAAAATCTTTTTGTCCTTCAGTCCTTCTGGCACATCTCCATGAACAATACGCTGGGCAATGCCCTCTGCCACCGCAGTCTTACCAACTCCCGGCTCACCGATCAATACCGGATTGTTCTTGGTCTTTCTGGAAAGGATGCGGATCACATTGCGGATTTCCGTATCTCTTCCAATCACCGGATCCATTTGCTGTTTTCTGGCACGCTCCACCAAATCCTGTCCGTACTTGTTCAAGGTATCATACGTTGCTTCCGGATTGTCACTGACCACTCTCTGGTTGCCTCGAACTGTGGAAAGCGCCTGTAAAAACCGTTCTTTGGTAATGCCATATTCCTTAAAAATTTCCTTTATCTCCGTGTTGGGGTACTTTAACATGGAAAGAAACAGATGTTCTACGGATACATATTCGTCTCCCATCTGCTTTGCCTCATCCTCGGCACTAATCAATACCTGATTTAATTTCTGCCCCACATACAGCTTACCGCCGGAGACTTTGACTCTCTTCTGCAATGCCTGTTCTACCCGGTTGGTGAAATGGGCTCTGTCAATTTCCATCTTTTCAATCAGCTTACCGATTAAGCTGTCGTCCATTGTAATAAGACTGTACAATAAATGCTCTTCCTCTAACTCCTGATTGCCATATTCGTATGCCAGCTTCTCGCAATTATTTACAGCCTCAAGGGACTTTTGTGTAAATTTATTAATGTTCATTGCTCTACCTCCCTGACAAATGTAACCAATTTGTGATATCACACATATTTTGTTATGTTTGTTACTTTTTTATTCTTTCTATTTGCAACTATATCACCGTTTGTTAGCACTGTCAATAGGTGAGTGCTAATATTTTCTGAAAATTTTTCTAACTTTTGATTTTACCGGGTTTGCTACACTTTCCCGCAAAAAATGGAAATCCAAAACGAAAAGCTGACTATCGTAAAAGCAACGGTGAAGAATAAATTTTATGGTTTCTTCACTAAAATCTCAATTTATGCTTTTTAGCAAGTTATCCACATTTTATTTCTTTATGTGTAAACAGATAATGCCATCCGTTTTCATGGCATATCTTCATTACCGGTTCCACCGCATACAATGCATCTCCTTGGATACAGATTGGCAGTCTCGGATAATTCTTTTTCAAACGTGCCATCAAACGTTTTGCTGCATTCAGCTCAGCATCTCTTCAAGAACCTCTTCACCTGAAATCAGTTTTAATGTTTTAATACATTGTTCTTCATTAAACATCTCATCTATGGACCTCATAGATACTATACCAAAAATATTTTTGAAAATACCCATGTATACAAGTGTCGTTTGTGAGTAGGTTGTATAACTCTGATGGCGTGGGTCTTTCATTTCTGCCCGCTTTTTTGCTTTCATATTCCATAATTCTCTTTTTATCATAGAAATATGCTCCGCCATCATTCACCAAACGTACAATTCGGATTCCACTCTCTGATTTATCATAAGCCTCACTGTAGACATTGTATAGCTGCTTCCCCATTCATCAGCCGTAATATCCGACTGAATATGCAATATTCTTACCCCTGCAGTATCCTCATCAAGTACATCTGAAAAATTCTTCTCAGCAGTATCATATTCTATAAGAAAATATTCCTTTTGCTCTCGCGAAAACCCATTTTGTGATACATCTTTGGAAGGATAAATCAAAATACAGCCGCCTTCTGTGGCTTTCGGCAGAATGAAATGTTCCTCTTTTCCGTATGCATAAATCTGCACCTGGCTTTTCTTCAGCCAGTCAAGCTCCAACTTTGAAAATTGCGAAAAATCACCATCCATTTCATACATAATTTCCGTACCTGCAATACCATGCATTGATTCCACATCATCAAAAGCTGTCAGAGCCTCCATCGCCAGCTCTTCAAATCCCCACTCATTTTCATAAGCGGAAATATCACGGCTGGAGGTATACTCATATTTTCATGAGGGCATTCGCTTGAATTATTGACACAACCAATGCTGCAGAAAAATCAATATAATAATATGAATGGGATAAAATGCATAACAAGCCCATTGAAATATTTTATTATGAAAACCTTGACGCCCTTTATATAACCAAATAGGAATCAGTGATATCATAGCAAATCCCTGCTGAGCAAATTCTATATCATGTCCAAATATATGGACAATATAGTAATATCCTCCCAATATCTTTACATTCAAAATATACAGGCATATAAACTGGATTAACCGGACTTTCCATGTTCGTCCTCGGAAAAAATAAAATGTCAAAACAGTTAAAACGCCAATTCCATAGTAATCAACCATGGTTGCGTAACCAAAAATAAATCCCAAAACGATAATACCTGCAGACAGCGCCATTGCTAATACTTTTTTTAAATGTGTTCTGCATTTCTCAAGCAAGATAATCAGCAGCAAACTCTCTAAAAATGTCCAGAGTACATTTTGATGATATGGATAAAATACACTGCCTCCATACATAATATTGAAAGGTATTTCAGACAAACAAGCCCACAAAAGAATACGCAGCATATAGCGGCGTAAATCATGTGTATGAGTATAGCCTTCTACTATCATAAATGCAAAAATCGGATACGCTATCCGCCCGATACACGTCAGCCATTCTTCTGCTGGAAAGAGTGTTGCCCATGTATGGTCGCATAACATTAGCCACATAGCCAGCACATGAAGCATGAATGAACTGATGTTAAATCTCGAATTTTGAGTCACAGGTATATCACCTCCTTCCGCCATTTCCACTCCAATGTCAACATAATTTTTTAATATGCCTGAAGAAAATGCACATGCCAAAAATTGTTTATTTTTCATAAGATTTTCAAATACAGACCTCTCCACCATAAATTCCTGCGCTCCCATATAACCGGGTGCAATCTCATATTTATCAAAAACGAAGACAATATTTCCTTTCCCGTCAAAATAGAAGTTCTGATCTTCCTTGATTCCCTCCCAGTTTATATCCGGCATATCTGTATTGTCCACCCAGTACATATTCATCTCATCTTCTGCCATTGCTGCCCGCATCTGATTCCGGATATCTTCGCTTATAACATCCGCATAACCGCTGTTTTTCTGAAACAAATCCACGATTTGAATCTGTTCGCCACTCTTTTTATCAATCGTATAAAATTTGTAGGATTCTAAACCGCTGCCTGATGCCTGAAAAATAGAAAGTTCGTCACTTCCTCGATATCAAAATTGACCTGTTCTATTGTTTCCTGTAACTGCTTAGAATCGTCTTCCGATTCTTCGCTGGTCTCCCCGGTATCTTCTACGATGATCTGCGGTACTTCAACATTTGCATCGAACCGCTCGCTTTCATACTGGTAATCCCGAAAAGTAACTGCCTGAAACAATTTGCCGACGAACGGAATATTTCCCATCGCATAAGCAATATCCGCAATCTCGGCTAATGGCTTATCTTCATAAAACCGTAGAATTATCAGAGTTTTCTCCTGTATTGGGAGTTTATCGACCACATCTTTCAAATCCATATCTGGATCATGTCTTTTCGAATCTATCATATTTTCATTAAGCGCTTCATATTCTTGCCTATACTTCTTTACATAGTCCTTTGCCGTATTGATCATAATCCGGTATATCCATGTACCGGCAAAACGCTCTTCCCGCAGACTTCCTGCTTTCTGCATGGCCTTATATGCCCCCTCTTGTACGATATCCATCCCATCTGCTTCCTGATGCACATAACTGAAAGCCAGTCTGTAATAACTCTGATAGTTTTCCAGCAATATGCTCCGAATCAAAGCTTCTTTCCTGTCTCGCATATCTGCTTTCCTCCTTTTCTCATAATTGTGCCCATTAGACAGATTATCTGTTCAAAAAGTTTCAAAAAAAATATTTTTTGTAAAAAGAGTAAAAAATGTGGCGCAGACAATATTGTGAATATGATATGTAGGGCAATCCTTACCGCTATTCCCCGGTATATTTTTTTTACTGAAACCAATATCTGCATTATTTATTTGATGGAAGTATTCCAAAAGCTGCTGCAATGTAATCTGTTCCATAGTTTTTTTACAGAAATACCAATATCTTCATAAGGCTTATTTAATATTTTATCAATATTCTTTCCAACCGGACATTTTTCAGAAGATGTTGAATGAAAACCTATAAAATGTTCTAATCCGTCTGGCTCAAGAGCATAATAAACATTCCAAACAGTCACTAAATTAGGGGCTTTTTTCAAATGCGCTCCGCCTATACCACGATTAACATAAATAATATCCGCTTTTTGTAAATAATTTAAGATACTCCTAATTGCAGCCGGATTACAACCGGTGCTTTTTGCTAGTAATTCACTGGTTACGTTTGTTTTGTTCTCATATTCTGCTATAAAAATCAAACAATGTAATGCAATTGAGCATTTTGTACTTATTCTCATTTATATCTACCGTCCAAATCGTTTTTTTTATTATACTTTTTTGGGTGATATTGTAAACATAAATTATTGGAATTAAATGATATTACCGAGAAATGCAAATTTAAATTTATCGTTTCATAATAAACTTAGTAACTTCTACATTTCCGTCCATCTCTTTGCCATCAGTGTTGAATCCGCATTTTTCAGTATAGAATTTTATGTTCTGCTCTTTGTCCGAAGGGGTCACCAATGTAATTTGCTTCCATTCGGGGCAAATTGAAAGCATATATTGGAATGCCTGTGAACCTATCCCCATCCTCTGATACATTGGAATAACACATAAACAGCCAAGATAATAGTTCCCATTTCCTTTATTTTCAAAGGAAATCACCCCAACAGGAATACTATCTTTAATGATAATATACTTAGGAAATTTAAGGATAGACAATTCCATTTGCTCCTTTGTTTTACCATAACCAGGACATTCGCCATAGTGAATATAATCTTCATAAAATGAAGAATTATAAATATCAATTAGCAAATTGGCATCCGATTTAGCGGCTTCTCTGTATGTCAATACCATTTTGTTTTTCCTTTCAAATTTTGATTTTTTTATGTGGCTCCCCAAAAAACTTCGATTTATCGAACTGTTCAACATTATTATTTTACCAAAAACACACGCACAATCCCATTAAATTTTGCTTAAACTTTCTTTGCATTATTCTTCGCAATCATCATCTGCCTTGCCCGTTCCCTCTGCTCTTTGCTAACTGTCCTCGGCTTACGGTAGTTGACATATGATTTCGGAAAGGAATAGGTCATAGATACCTCGTCCTGCTGTATCAGCTTGTAAGTGTCGGGGAAGTCGGCAATAAGCGTGTCAAGTTTCCGCATGACTGCCTTATCCCTTGCTGTGATAGCATGGCAATTCAAAATATTTCTTCTGTCTGCAGTTTGTTTTCAGAGGAAAGCTCATTTTCTACAAGCCGCAGCTTTTTCCAAAATGGAACAAACAGAATTATCCCTGTCAGCATTGCACAGCAGTCCGCCATAGGCGTTGCCCAGGCAATGCCGTTTACCCCTGCCAGTGCGTTCATCAGAAACATGAATGGCACATCCAGACCGCCCTTGCGCAGCATGGAGAGAAGCAGTGGTTTCAGCTTTTGCCCGACAGACTGAAAGATTGTGATGATCACCATAGTAATTGCCGTGAAAGGGCCGGTGATGCAGATGATCCGCTGGAACACACTGCCATAACGGACGGTTTCCGCATCGTCAATAAAAGCCTTTACAATGGGACTGGCACAGGTGAACAGCAGCATCGTCGCCAGAAGGGTCACAGACAGGCACAGAACCAGCGTCACTTTGATAGCAGAGCGCATCCGTTTGAAATTCTTCGCTGAATAATTATAGCCGATCAGGGGCAGGACTCCCTGAGAAAGTCCGTTAGCCAACGCAAAGGCCAGCATATCTATCTTTTTGGCAATGCCGATGCCCGCCACTGCCTCGTTACAGTAGGAAACCATCAGCCGATTCATCATGATGTTGGAAAAAACGCCCATCAGGTTCATTGCACAGCTCGGCAGCCCCACCAGCAGTACCTCTGCAGGGATATGGCTGCCAAGGGTGTAACAGTGAGGATCAAAAGTAATATGGAGTGTTTTACGCTTTTTCAGGATCAGTGCTATAAAATACAGCATGGCAATCAGATTGGAGAGCATAGTTGCCACGGCTGCGCCTTCAATTTCCATTTTAAATCCACAAATAAAGACTGGATCCAGAATAATGTTCAGCCCGCCACCTAGGGCAACCCCGAAGCTGGCCTGGGTGGAATATCCTTCAGCACGGACGAGATGAGAGCAAGAGAAGCCGCCACTACCTGATTGGAGTCTCCCAGCTGCCCAATAAAAAAGGTATCTGCCATGTTGTAGACAACGGTGATGAGCTGGCTGATCACGGTAGGTATGATTAGTGCAAGGACGGCTCTGGGAACAGGTGTTGATGTAAATAACTCAGTCTTATCCGTTTTCATGTCAAATCTCCTCCATTTCATGAAGTCCGTCTAAGAAGCAGCGTATGGCAAAGCGGAAGCTGTCCGAAATATCCACTGGAAAATGTCTGAAGCATCCGGCGGCCTCCTGAGAGATGAATCCGTGCAGGATGCTGTGCAAAACCCGCTGCAGGTGCATCTGCTGCTCCTCATTCAATCCATATTGGGACAGGACGCCCATGATCGGTTCCACAATATCACCAGCGGCAAGGTGCACGGCGTCATTTTTCGTCATAGGCAGAGATAAGATGACTTTGTAAAGTTCCAGGTGTTCTTTTGCAAATTTGTAATAAGCGTATGCCAGTGCATGGACAGCCTCGTCCCGCTCGCACCCCTTAACTGCTGACATTTGTACCTTCCTGAGCTGGGCAATGGCATAATATCCCACTTCTAAATACAGTGTGTCTATACTTTCAACATGATTGTATAAAGCAGCTGTTTTTACCTGCAGCCGGTCTGCAAGCTCCCTCATAGAAAAGTTCTGATAACCTTTTTCTTCAATTAAAGTGATGGCAGCATCGACAACGGACTGCCTGTTCAATCCCATGCGTGGCATAGAATCCCTCCTCGAAAGTTACACCACCAGCATAGCAGGTGGTTTTCTGTTTCGCACGACTCCGTTTTTCGGAACACGAAAAACTCCGCCGTACTCAACTGACTAAAGCCATAAAAATGAAGCTGCCACTTTACAATTTTTCAATTGTTAAAGCGACAGCCCCCTCACACAATTTCTCTTTAAAGCTTAAACTTCTTTGTATTCTGACTCAGTTCGTTGGAAATCTTCACCAACTCGGCGGTAGCCTCTCTACACTCGCTGACGATCATAGTCAGCTGATCCATGGTAGCCGCCGTCTCCTCCGTGCTCGCCGCATTGTTCTGCGAGATCTCCGAAAGCCCGTCGATGCTCTTGATTACGCCATTCTTATACTGCTCGATGCTGTCAAGCTGTCCTGAAATCACGCTGATGGCACTTACCACCCGCAGAACCTCCTGGTTCAGGTTGTCAAACGCATTCTGTGTCATGCCCAGTTTTTCATTCTGCATGTAGATCTCATTCACGACACCGTCCATGATCTCCACACTGTGGTTGGAATTCTGGATCAGGTTTTCTACAATCCCTCTGATCTGGTTAGCGGATTCCTTTGACTGCTCGGCCAGCCCTCTGATCTCCTCCGCAACCACCGCAAAGCCCAGACCCAGCTCACCGGCCCTGGCTGCCTCTATGCTGGCGTTCAGGGAAAGCAGGTTGGTCTGGCTGGCAATGCCGGCAATAATGTCCGTAGCCGAATGGATCGCTTGGGCGGACTCATTTGTCAGGTTCGTCTGCTTCTGTACCTCGTCCACAGACTTGCTGGTTCTCGTACTGATATCAAGCAGCTCCTTCAGTGTCGTCTCCACCATCTCGTTGTTCTTCTTCATCATTGCCGCACTGTTGTTCAGCTCGCTCACGCTCTCCGTGGTCTTGCTGATCGCATCGCCCATGTCATTCATGCTCTGTCCCACGCTCTGAGTGTCCACCGCCTGCTGGGTCGCACCCTCCGCAATCTCCGTCACCGCCACGTTTACATTGTCGATGGACTGGGTGATGCTGTCAAAGTTTTCGCTAAACTGCGTGGTGCAATCATTCATGTCTTTGATGGAATTATGTATGTTGACAATGATCTGTGAGAAGCTCATCACCACAGAATTTACCGCTCTGGCAATCTTTCCGACCTCGTCGCTTCTCTCCAGCAGCCTGCCCTTTATCTTCAGATCCAGCTCTCCCGACGCAACCTTGTCCAGGTCCCCCACGACCGCCATCAAAGCCTTCACAATAAACATCACCACCACACAAATGCATGCACAGAATACCACCACCAGCACGATCATAAAGATCACATTGGAGCTAATGGCACGCTCATAGGTAGCCTCTATGTCGTCAGACCGCACAGCTATCATCATCATACCCACCGGTTTTGACGAACTGTTCTCAGTCAAAGGTACAAAATATGCCATGTACTCCGTCCCGCCCAGCTTCAGACCATTTTCATACACACTCTCTCCACCCAACACGCGGTCAGTAATTTTGCTGCTCACGGAGACTGAATCTTCCAGACTGGAAGCGACCACATTCGTGCCGATAAAGATAGCCGTATCTATATCTGAATTTCGCTTAAGGTTGGCAAGCAGCCCGTTTTCACCGGACAGCATCAAATTTCCCTTGCTCATCTGACCGTTCACCACAGTGAAGTTGCCATTCCCCGCCGACTTCAGATTTTCCTGCAGAATATACTGCATCGCCGACAGCTCCTGCTCCACCACCTGGGAAGCGGTCCTGTCACCCACACTCCTCAACGCCAGTACCGTAAAAATCACCAGTATCACGATCGGTATCATAGAGACCAGCAATATTTTCACCAACAGATTTGTACCTTTTTTTGCCTTTAACGTATTTCTCTCTTCCTTCATAACCCTTCCTCCATAGTCCTTTGTTCTGAATCGTCAGTTTTTCACAATAGCACTTTAAAATGAAATTTATGAAAATATTTTGATCCCCTTTCTCTTCAATTAAAGTGATGGCAGCATTGACAATGAACTACCTGTTCAATCCCATTGTGGTATAAAATTCCTCCTCGAAAATTAATGGCATTAATATTACTATATGTTAATGCCATTAATTTGTCAAGTATGTGATTGTCAAAATTCTATGTATTCATAGGCTGGCAGATAAACTTAACCGCTACCGCCATGAATATTACAATAAAGGTATCTGCACCAGCCATCTTGTCTGCAAATCCTGTTCCTAAATTATTCTGATGCTATACGCTCTGACGCTGTGTAACTTATTCTGTTTTGATTGTGATTATGCTTATTTAGACAAGTTAGGATTCAAAATCTGTTATTATAAAAAAACAATACACCAAAACTCAAAATTCCTCCAATCGGAGCAAAAATTGCTATGATACAGCACACCTTCAAATCATCTTTACATATCAACAACAATCTATATATAAGGATTCCAACTAATCCGCCTATGCTGTTTAAGATAATATCGTCAATATCTCCAATGCCAAACCTAAAAATAACTTGGATTATCTCCACCACTGTCTTTGTTTGATACTAAATCATTGCCCAATAAAAAACTAATAATCCCACGCAATGGAAGTAAATTTACAGACCGTTCTGAGTGTCTTGTTCTAAATAATATCAAAATTAAGAATATGATTTTGTTTTCATTTCAAATGGAGGACTGACAAACTTTTCATTTAATCTGCCCTTCCTGTATCAACGATATCATTCCCCTGTGCTGTTTCTTCCATTTCACTCCCATCCGGAGAATTACTACTGTTTGACATATCTGTGGGATCGGATATTTTTAAACTCATTGTCGTCTGCATTCCGCCAATTTGGGTGGTAACCATTAAAACTCTGGAACCATCCGGCTTCACAACAATACTTGTACTGCTTGTTTCCTCTTTTTCTGTATTGTGAACGGATAAATCTTTTTCATAAGACATATTATTACCGTCAAAATGCCTTTGATAATTCAGAGAATTTTCATCCTCATGGCAATGCCCTTTTACTTCTTCAAAAAGTTTTTGATAACTACTAATTCCAGTTGTATTTTTATTTATTCTTTGTTGAGACACATTGCTTGAATCATTGCAGCTATTTGCATAAACCCTTGTTATCCCCATGCTAAAACTCCTTTTCACTTCTTAATTACTCCATTCAGAAAGCCAAAAACTCTGTGATGAAAAACCCCTGCAGAAAACTGCGGGGGTTTTTACGCTTTATTATGGTCTGTGCAGTAAATGCACAGACCTACGGAACAGTTACTTTACACCTTACCTATGTATGCTCACTTTACTCTGCTGTCTGAGTGGTATCAGTTGTGGTTTTCTTAGATGCATAATAATCATCAAAAAGCTTATTGGTTGCATCTATGGTACTCTTACAGATACTTGGCAACTCCT
The DNA here is from genome assembly GCA_947174015.1 of uncultured Lachnospiraceae bacterium. GTDB lineage: Bacteria > Bacillota > Clostridia > Lachnospirales > Lachnospiraceae > RUG11237. Next base: position 28,244 of record CAMWHJ010000023.1, read on the forward strand.
TGCCCCAGGCTTTGGTTGCCTGCTTGTAGCCCTTTTCAATGGCTTTCTGCATTTTCTGCATCATCTTTTCATCATCACCAGCCAATGCACTTGCAAAATCAAACAGACGCTGGGAAGTCTGCTTCACACCCCAATAACCATCCTCTGAAATATCTTCCTGAGCCTGTGCCTTTGTGGCAGCATCTACGGTATACTTACCACTGGCCAAAAACTTCCATACAGAATCCTTATCAGAATTAGCAATGCCAAAAGCCGTTCCCTGCTTGCTCATCATATTTTGTACAATATTGATTAAGCTCTGCTGTCTGTTTTCCTGATCTGCTTTTAACTGCTTTACTAAAGCTGCTCTGTCCTTTTCACTCATCTTATTAATGGAATAAGTAGCTTTCTTGTCAGATGTCTTATCCGACTGCTCATAAACTGCTGCCTGCTCTGTTTTTGCAGTCTCTGTCTTGGCAGTTTCTGTTTCTGTGGTTTTCTTCTCTTCTGTCTTGGCTGCACTTGTCTCGTAGGCTGCAGCTGCCTGTGTAGTTGATACTGAATCTACTCCCATAATATTCTCCTTTCGTTTCTTTTTAAGGCTGACTTAACAGTTTCTAAAATATGACTTTTCAGGGCTATATCACAGCCCTATTTATGCCTTTTATAATTTATCGGCAAAAACATCACAATTCTTCATAGTTAATTTGGAGAAAAATTCCAAAATTTTATTTTCGTTTTTATACTTCTGCATTTTACAAAACTATTCTGCAGCTTACTGCCATGAATTTGCCACTTACCCTTTGCCCACTTGTGGCTGTTTTTGATTTATTTTATACTGCATTAATATCACAGAGGAACGGATGGATGATTATGGAAACGATCATTGAAGTATCACATTTAAAGAAATATTTTAAGGATGTAAAAGCAGTGGACGACATTAGCTTTCAGGTGGAAAAGGGAGAGCTCTTTGGATTTTTGGGGGTAAATGGTGCAGGAAAAACGACAGCCCTTGAATGTATTGAGGGTTTGAGAAAATATGATAGCGGTACAATTACGGTAAACGGGAAAATGGGGATTCAGTTGCAATCATCATCTTTACCTGCCCATATCAAACCGATGGAGGCTGTAAGATTATTTTCAAAATGGAACAAGGCAAAGATTGGTTTCACTATGCTTAACGCTCTTGGCATTAAAGAAATTGAGAAGAAACAGTACATCCAACTATCCACAGGACAAAAGAGGCGATTACATCTTGCTCTTGCACTTATCGGTAATCCAGATATTATTTTTCTCGATGAGCCGACTGCGGGGCTTGATGTTGAGGGTAGGGTTTCACTTCACGAACAAATTCGCAAACTCAAGTCACAAGGAAAAACGATTGTTTTGGCAAGTCACGATATGGCAGAAGTGGAAAATTTATGTGACCGCATTGCAATTTTGAATAATGGGAATATTGCCTTTTGTGGCACAGCGACAGAACTGACAGATAAGATTGGGGAAAAGTATTTTATCCATATCAAAACGCAACAAGGGAACAGCACTTTTGAAACAGATAATATTGAAGATACTTTGATTTCCTTGCTTAATGATTTGAAGCAAAAAGAAATTCATATATTGGATATTAAAGTTGACCGTGGTACACTTGAACAACATTTTATCGAAATGGCAAGGAGGGAAACAAAATGAAAGGTTTTTTATATGGTGTAGCGTTACAGTGGAAATTGGATATACGAAGTAAGTCCCTCTTAGTTACCTGCTATATCATTCCCCTTATTTTCTTTCTTCTTATGGGCGGTATTTTTACTTCCGTTATGCCCGAAATGGGAAGTACACTAATACAATCTATGATTGTAATGAGTGTTTCAATGGGGGCATTTATCGGATTACCGCCGTCGTTGATTGAAACTTACGGAAGCGACATAAAAAAGGGTTATAAAGCAAACGGAGTACCTATCTATTTAGGACTTGTTACAATGTTCCTTTCGGCATTTGTTCATTTGATGATTACCTGTATTGTGATAGTGCTACTTGCCCCTATTCTATTTGAAGCAACTTTGCCGACACAACTTCCGTTTTTCTTTCTTGCACTTGCTATATACATTATTGTTTCGTTAAGCATTGGAAGTGTTTTAGGGTTGACAGTAAAAAATCAAGCGAAACTGACGATGATAGCACAATTAGTGTTTTTGCCCTCAATTATGCTTTCGGGAATTATGTTCCCTATCGACTTGCTACCCGATTTTCTTGAAGCCATAGGGCGTATTTTCCCTGCTTCTTGGGGATACCGATTGATGTTGGATAATGGATTTTGCTTTGAAAATCTATGGTATCTAATCTTTATCTTTTTTGCAGCGGTAATTGTATGTGGAATAGTTTTGAAAAAACAAAAAGCAAAATAGTTTGGAGGGAAAAGTTTTGAGCAAAACACAATGGATACTTTGGTTTCCGTAATGCCGTAAAACCTCGTTCACGGCTTCCGGCTCCCCACTGGTCGCCCGGACAATCGTTTCATACGGCACAAGGTTAGGGTTCCCCATGTAATAGCACCTCCATTTCTTCCTGCAACATTTGCAAAGCACTGTGTATGTGATGCCATGCCGTACTCTTGCCATGCCCGTATATTTCCCCGATTTCCCGCTGTGTACAATTCCCGAAAAAGTAAAGGTAGATAATCCCTCTTTTTCGCTGGCAGCGATAACAGGGCGGCAGCAAGCTCCCCATTGGTGAGGATGATTGTCTGACCGCAGATTGTAACGGGGTATTGTTCGTAAGGTGATTTGGAAGATTCTTCTGATGTGCTTAGAGGGTAGAACTTTTCTTCTGTGAGGTATTCAAAGAATATTTCTCTTTGCCGCCGCCTGTTCCTGTCACGCCATGCGTTGATAGCGGCATAGCGTATGACGACTTTGCAAAAGACATTGAAAGAATACATGATGTGTTCCTTGTATGTTTCTGTGCAGGTCATAGAAATTTCCCCCTTTCTCCCACATGGGGCGGTGCATGGTTTACGGTTGCTTTTCGTTGCTGTTGATAGTTCTAATAAATTGTTCAATTTCAACGTTTACTTGTTCTGAATTATCCCCATTGGCGAAATGTTTAGCATTTTTTATAAAATGTAACGGATACCCTGTTTGTTTTGCCCATTCTCTGCAATATGCCTTTACTTTACCTGTACTATCTTTGTCCCCAACAAGTATTAGTACAGGAAATAGAAACTTAACATTTTTATTTTCATGCGTAAATTTCTCATATGCTATTTTCATTTGCTCAACAATTTCTGACTTTGAAAGCGGTTCTAGCATTGACATCATCTTTTGATAAGAATAATCTGTTTCAGAAATTGACCTTGCCATACTTTTTCTTAAAATATTTGTCGGAAACCATTTTGCCATTGGTGCAACTTGTTTTAACCACCATAAATCCGATTTTGAATAATATTGCATTCCTAATGGAGTTGTATCTAATGCCACAAGTCCTTTTACTATGTCGGGGTATATGGCAGCAAAATGCTGACTTGGATAACCTCCCATAGACATTCCAACCAAAACAACTTTATTTATATTTTCTTCTTGAAGAATTAAATGTAATATTTCTGCTGTATCACGATAGGAAAAATTCTGATAAGGTCTTGATAATCCATGCAAGGGAACGTCCCAAAGAACCATTGTATATTTATCAGAGAAAAACTCTATCTGTTTCTCAAACATTGTATGATCTGCTGTTACACCATGAGTAAAAACAATACAATCAACATCATCATCTTTTTTATCAATCCAATAATGGACATTTCCTCCCTGTGCTAAAATTTGCTTATGCTGCATTCGTCAATCCTCTCTTTCTGTATATATTTTTTTCCATAAATCAATAAGTTCCTCAATTTCATTTTCAATTTCAGCAGGAATAATTTGCCCGGAACGATATTTATTTAGCATATATCCATAAAATCAGATGTTTCTAAAGTCTTGTATTCTATAATCGCCTTTCTTGTCATTTCAATAGCATTTTCCCACAAATACATATACAACTCTTTTTTGTTAATAAAATAGTGAAATAGTAATGCTTTTGAAATGCCTCCCTCATCTGCTATTTCAGACATAGGTGCTTTTTTATAGCTGCTGTTTGAAAACACTTTATAAGCAGCATTGACAATTCGCTGCTGTTTTTCTACTGGCAAGTCGAAAAATTTATTATTCATAATATCCTCCACATTAACCGTATCGGTTAATATAAGCGCATTATAATCCCGTTGACCGTTTTTGAGAAGATGGCTATATATAATAATTGCAGAATGTTATGCACATTTCAATGATGCGCCCCTAACCTGCAAGATACATTTGCCGCCGTCCATGACGGATATTTCATCTTGGCTCATAAGCTCTATACAACATTGTCAAGTGATGAATTCAAATTTATCTTGCATAAAATACTTGCCTATGACATGCTATAAGTAAGAAATTCCTACTCGAAGGGGGCTTGATCAAATGAAAACACAAATATTAACCGTTTCCTCTAAGGGTCAGATTTCTTTGCCTGTCAGCATCCGTAAACTTCTGTCCATTGACACAGGAGATAAACTGATAGCCTATACTTCGGGAGATGTTATTATGCTAAAAACCTTAAAACTACCCACGGCGGGATTCCCTTACTATTTTTCAGTCTAAAAAATGGGGAAACTCACAAAAGGAACATAAGCCTTGTATTTCATACTGATTTTGTTATAATATATACTATAAATGAGCAAATTTAAAAAAATGCCCAATGAACCTACACAACTAAAGCCAAAACTTTTTCAAAAAGGATGTGCCTTGCTCCACACTGGTAGATGAAACGGAGTCTTTCTTCTTGGATATGGTTATAAATATAAGCATATCCGTCCTCAAAGGACATGGTTTCACCGCAGCCAGTACCTCCGGATTCCCTTCGATGAACGAACCTGGTACCTGTCAAATGCCAGTTTGTCCTTGGACTGACGGAAGAACACCACCACCGGCTGCCAACTGTCACGAGGCTGACATCGGAATCCGTCTTCCGTAAATGAAGGGCAACTCACGGATCTTCTGCTTTATGCCACAGGGATACAGGTTCCGGTTCGTCTTCAGTGCCCCAATGGTTTAGAAGCCCTTTTTGATAAAAGCATCCATGATGCTGCCGCATGTATACCATCATCTGTCGCAGAGAAAATAATAGACCACTGGCGGTACGGGCAGTTCATTGGCGATCTCCTGTACGATCTTTACCTTTGATTTGGACTTATCGTACATGACGATGGCATAGTTGAAGACAATACCATTACAGGAGAGCATGACGGCTATGGTCTGATGTCCATAGTCCTGTTTTCCCTTGAGATGGGACTGGTGGAAATACGCATCTTCAATCGGGTGCAGACCTGTGACGAAGGCTTTGTTTTGGAAGAGATCGTATCGTCCACAATGCAGAACACGGGCTTTCCAGACCGTAGGGCTTCGTTATAGATGAACTGAATGATGGTGCTTTTGAGAATGTCTTCCAGCCTGGCATCGTCCCATTTTCCTTTGCAGGTTATTGTTTTCTGGACAAAAACAGTATACACCCAAAAAGGCGTGATGTCTTTAGTTTTAAGACATTTTAGGCAATTGGGGTAAAATTTCAAATTTGCTCATTTATAGATTATACATTGTTAGGGGCAAAACATAAACAACACTTCCAGTCGGTAAGATTCATTAAACTGTCTTCTAAATGATAATTGCTGACACTCATTTGCTTTAAAAGGCATGATATACACCACCTTTCAAAAGTTACAATCAAACATCTTGACATTGATTATTTATGTATGTTATGCAAAAGAAAACTGTATTGGAGAGATTCTATTATGGAAATGCAATTAGACTTTTTTGAACAAAATGATTTAAAAGTAAACAAACGGATGACAAAGGTATTGCTGTGGATGACGCTGGTTTTCCCGGTGCTGTTCATACTGACTGCGGCTGGTATTTTTTGGATTAAATTCAGCGATCTGACAAGGCTTACAATAATCGGCTGCTTCTGTACAATAGGTCCGTTCGTTATGCAAAAGCTTGGTGTTCCCGTCGCAATCATGAAATACGTGGGCGTGCTTTCGGTGGGCTTTATCATAATGATGCTGGGTATGAATTCTTCTGTGGGAATTTATATAACATTTGGTATGGCACAGCTTTTCAGCTGTATGTATTTTGATAAAAAATTCACAGTCAGAATTTCGATCATAACCTACATATTGATGTTTATATCAATTTATTTTCGAGTCATAGACGCTGTTGCGAACGGCAACGCCGCTCCGAATTTGACCTTCATTCCCTATATGATAGGTTTTACGATAGAGCATGTGCTTATGAGCAGCGTGTTTATAAGCGTGGCGGGCGTTTCAAGAAAGATACTGGAAAACCTCCACAATACCGAGCAGGTGGCTGCTGTTGTGTCCAAATGTGAGGAAGTCTCCACAAAACTGGTGGTGATGATGGATGACTTGGCAGAGAATGTGAAGGAATCAAAAACAGCGAACGAGACAATCGTTTCTTCTGCACAGAACACATCCGAAGATTGCATGAAAAGCCTGGCTCATGTCAATTCCATGCATGAGATTGTTTCGGAAATGGTTCAGGCCTCCGGCTCGATTGATGAGAGTACCAAGAATGTTCTGGAGATTTCGGATGACATCTGTCAGCATATGGAGCATTATGTCAGCGTTATGGAGCATGCGGTGACAGATATGAAAGCAATCGGACAAGCAGTAAACTCAACGGAAGAAGCGATTAAAAATCTGGAAACAAGTATACTGGAAATTTCCAGTTTCACCAATGAGATAAGTGAAATTACCGGACAGACGAATCTTCTTGCACTGAATGCTTCCATAGAAGCGGCTCATGCCGGTGAGCAGGGAAAAGGTTTTGCTGTTGTGGCGGACCAGGTACGTGTGCTGGCAGAGCGTTCCAAACAGTCAAATGATTCTATAACCTCAATGATTGCCAAAATAATGGATATGCTTAATGGTGTGAAGAGTTCTAATCAGCGGAATATTACGTCGGTAGATGCAGGAATCATGCAGATTTCGGATGCAAGACAGGAAGCAGTAGATTTAGGGCAGCTGCAGGCAGATTCCAGAGCAAGAATAGAACAGATCGCAGAGAACTGCGACCAGACAATGAAGTGTAGTCAGGATGTTAGGACTATGTCTAATCGAATGGAAGAATTGGTAAAAAATTCACAGACTCTTGCAAACTCCATTGTTGAAGAGGCGAACAACCAAAGCCGGATTACGGGAATGACAGAAGAAACCTTTTCTCATGTCGAGCAAATAGCTAAAGAGCTTCTGGAACTGAGTAAGATAGACAAATAAATAGGCTGGCTGGCAATCTCAGCAAGGAACACATCCGCTTTCGTAGTGGCGTTGCTGCATGGATTCTTACAATCACATACCCATTTCCCTTTGGCCATGTGTACTTTTGGGCAGACCCATTTGCCGCAGTCAGAACGTCCTTTTTCATGGCAGTGTCGGACATAAAAGTCTGGTGTGCCTTTTTTATGATTTTCGTAATACATAAATTATGTAACCGTTAAATAATAGGTGGCTTGATATAAAAAAATCTGGATATATCTGGATTCTCAACACTTTATGAGCTATTGACACAGCATTGTTAGGGGCGGGCGAAATCGACCACCCAGAGCTGCTTGAAATTAACCATTTTTAGTCGAATGAAATAAAGCAATTAGAATTAATCCAACTGCCTGATACAGGTTAACTTATGCAGTCAGATTAGCAGTAACGACTTCTTTTCAAGTCCCTCGTCAGACATGTTTTTGCCTGGTCTTGCCTCAAAAAGGTATTCCAGATATTTCTGTGGATTCAAACCGTTTGCTTTATAATCGCCTTGGGATGAAAGTTCACAAAGAAATACAATTGCATAAGGCATAAATAAATCCCTCTATTTGGACTCCACCATTTAGAGGGATTTTCAGGCAGCTCAGATTCCTCTGCTAATTTTTCAGCAGCTTACTTACAGATCACTCTGTCAAAAACATATCTACAAAAAAATCCCCTCTCCATAAGAGAAGGGAAATTCTACTGCGAATATTATAATAACCGACTATCGAACCATATTAATTACTTAGTTGCATCAACTATTCTGTCTGCCAAGCAATTAAATGTTTCATTAAAGTCATCTATATTTTTTTTCATATTAAACCAAACATTTCCACCTTTTTGTAGATGTTTCTATAAACAACGGCGGCCCTGGGCCATTCCGTTTGTCCCAAATATGCTGCTATCTGCTGCTTTCCTCTTCCTTTTTCTTCCTTATCACGAAGAATGCGCCGATTCCAATGATAATTACCAGTGCACCCACCACCATGATCCACCACGGCCTCCACGGTTGCCCGATCTGTGGGCTTTGGTCACTGCCTCCTGCACCGCCGGATTCCGGTATTTCGACCGGTGCGCTGGAGGATATGTCCTCCCTGCCTGCCTCATCACCTACCACAATTACATATTCCGATGCATGAGTGAAGGCCAGGCTGACGCTCCCGTCATCGGCAATCCTTTCTGCACGGGCGGCAATTTCCAGTTCGCCGGTGCTTTCATTGTAATAGAACAGCCTTGCATACAGCCCTGCGTTCTCTTTCCCAAGGTTTATGGAAAGCACGGCAGTGAAGCCGAACTCCCCTTCATGGGCAAGGCTGACCTGGATGCTGTAACGCTCCCCAGCAATGCTGGCTACCTTGTCTTCTGGTATCTTTTCCGTGTCTGTCTGTACGGAAAAGTCAATGTCACTGATCTCACCCCCTTTCACGTTCTTCCCGTTCACGCTCCATGTGATATCGTTCCCCATGTCAAAAACAATGGTGATGTCCCTGCCGCGGATATGCTCCAGCACATCCCCCGGAACTACAGTGGAGCCATTCATGTCAACAGTGACGGTGCTTCCGTCCACTTCCTTATCTGTCTCTTCCTTGATGACCGTCCAGCCTTCCTTGCTGGATTCGTCCTTGATGAACGGCTTCCTGGATTCCGACCGGCTTCCCGGTTCTGACGGTGTATCCGCCAGCCTGCCGATTGGCTTCGTATAGCTGTCCCCGCAGCGGGTGCAGGTGTAGGTCATCACGCCCTCCGCAGAAACGGTCGGCTCCTGCGTCACTTTGGAAATGTAGCTGTGTCCGAGGGCAGGGATGCTTTCCGTGTAGGAGTCCCCGCAGGCGCAGGCATACCTTTTCACCCCTGCCTCCGTGCAGGCCGCTTCCTTCACCACCGTAACGCTGTAATCGTGTTTATGGTCCTCCGAAGGCAGCTTCGGGATGCTCTCCGTATAACTGTTTCCACAGCGGGTGCAGGTGTAAGTCCTTACCCCAGCTTTCGACGTGGTCGGCTCCGTTGTCACCTCATGCGTGTAATTATGCCCCTGTGCAGGTATGGTTCTTGTATAGCTGTCCCCGCAGGCGCAGGTGTACGTCTTTATCCCCGTTTCCGTGCAGGTCGCCTTCTTTGTCACGCTGCCCTTATAGCTGTGCGTATGCACATCTTCCGGCAGCTTCGGGATGCTCTCCATATAGGTGCTTCCGCAGCGGGTACAGGTATATGTCCTTATCCCCGTTTCCGACCTGGTCGGCTGTTTCGTGACCTCGCTCCGGTAGCTGTGTCCGAGGGACGCCGTGTTCTGTGTATAGGAATCCCCGCAGGAGCAGCTGTAGGTTATCACGCCATTCTCCGTGCAGGTCGCCGCCTTCGTCTCCCTTGCGCTGTAGCTGTGCGTATGGGACGGCTGCGGCAGCTTCGGGATGCTCTCCTCGCGGGTCTGGCGGCACTCTGAACAGGTATAGATCCGCCTTCCCTCCGATGTGGTGGTCGCCGCTTCCTCGCTGGTGACATGCCAGTCATGCCCTGTGGCATGGATCACCGTGCCGGTGCCGGTTTTTGCCTTGCAGCCCGTACAGTAGGTGTCGCCCGTATAGCCGTCTGCCGTGCAGGTCGCCTCTACAGCCCCGCGGATTTCGGTATGCGTATGGTTGCCGCTGTTCTTCCCGGAGTATTCCGCCCCGCACACCACACAGATTTTGCCGCTAATGCAGGTCGCCGTGCCTCCGCTGTGGTCTGCCAGCTCTGTTTCCGCTCCCTTTGCCAGAAGTTCCCCGCAGTCCAGGCAGTAGGTATCCCCGCTGTAGCCTTTCTTCTGGCAGGTAGCGGCAGCCACGTTCCTAAGTTCCGTATTTTTATGGTCACATTTCAACCTTGTGATGGCCACGGCTACTGCCACATTTTTATAATTGTCCCTATCTGCCCCGGCATAGACTGCCGTGGCTGTCACCGGGATGCCAATCTCAAGGGCTGTGTCCTTGTCTGCATCCTGCCACTTCCAGCCTTCCGGAAGTTCTACATCGCTTACCTTTTCACATTTCCTTGCCACGTTCATGGCAGCAGACGGCATATTCGGTGCATTCTCCGCCTGTTCCACCGTCAGCGTGATCTTCGTTTCCACGCTGCTGTAATTCGTACTGTCGGTCGGGGTGAATACCACGGTGTATTCTGTGCTGCCGCTGTCTGATACAGCAGGCTTTATCGTACTGTCCTTCCATGCAAAGCTGCCTGCGACCGCAGTGTTATCCGAACCACTGTACTGTGCCGTGCCGCCAGTAAGGGCGGATGCGTCCAGCGCATCCCCGTAGGTGATCTGCACCGCCGTGGGCGGAACGGCGATATGCGGCACTGCTTTTTCCACCGGCACCGCCACGGTGCATTCCACCGTGTTATAATTGGCGGTATCCTTCGGCGTGAATACAGCAGTATAGCCGCTGTTCCCCACTGACGGGACAGCCGAAGCATCCTTCCAGCTCCATGTGCCTTCCACGGTTACCGGGCTTTTGCCTACCGTCCATGTGGTGCTGCCGCTGGTTAATCCCACGCTGCCCAGTGTCCTTGATGGGTGATAGGTAACGGCATCCACCGCCGGCTCCTCCACTTCCGGTGTCGCCTTCACGACTGTGATTGCCACCATTCCTGTCAGTTCCGCATATTCATCGCCGTCTTCCGGTGTGAATACCCATTCCGCTGTCCCCGTTGCCACGGTCGGGACATCTGACGGGGCTTTCCACGCAAGGGTGCCTTTCACTTCGGTATTTGTCCCCTGCTCCACAAAAATAACGGAATCCAGTGTAAGGTCTGAAAGTGTCTGCCCATAGGTAAGGATATTGCTGCCTTTTACGGATACGCTGCTCCCGGTCTGCGGTTCCACAACCTTCTTTGCCACAAGCTCAATGTTCACAGTATATGCGGCATTCTCATAATTTGCCATTTTGGCCGTCACTGTAATGGATGCAATGTCCCCTTCCAATTTGTTCCCCAGCACTGTATATTTGAGGTTTCCGTCATTATCCATGGTTACATTGGACAGGATGCTGTTTTCATCCGTTGTGGTAAACGTGTATAACGTTTCCCCGCAGTCTTTCGGCAGCTTTCCTGCCACGTCAATGGTGACAGCCCCATTAGAGCCATTGGTATAGGTGTAATTCCTTGTTTCATTTATAATGGTCGGTGCGGCTGCTTTTGTCACAGTGACAGTAACCGTAGCTTTTGCACCGCCGGTATGGTTCGTGCCTTCCGCAAGGAAAACTGTGATTATGGTTTCCCCCGCCCCTTTTATCAAGATGCTTCCGTCTGAGGAAACTGAGGCCACGTTCTCGTTGGAGGAGGTGTAGGATATCTTCCCGTCCCCATTTGTGGAGCAGTTTAAGGAAAATTCCGCATCACCAAAAGTCTTTTCGATTGATGTTTCCTGAACCGTCAGCGTTCCTTGTGCTTTGCCGATGGTCAGAGCCAACATGTTCGTGCTGTCAGCGGCGGTATAGTTGCCATTCGCCGCAACACTGGCCTTGATGGTATAAGTCCCCGCATTGGTGGGCAGGCCGGAGGTATAGCTGGTCGAATCACCAACCGCATAGGAATAGTTGATCGTTCCGCTGAAAGTCTCACCATTTACCAGCGTTACAGTCGGCTTATAAATGTCATCCGTTTTGCCGGTATAGGCCAACTCTTGCGTAGCGGTTTCCCAGGCGATCTCAGGGGTGGCTTTTTTGATGGTATAGGTCGTTTCCACCGTGCCGGTATAGTTGCCCTTACCCGTAATGGTGACGGTAATCGTTCCGGCGTTGGTGAAATCGTCGGTGCTATAGGTAACGTCATAATCCGTTCCATCTGTCAGCGTGGTTTCACCCTGTTTGACTGTAATGGTAGGCTTCTGCTCTGCACCGCTGTAAGTAATGCTTTCCGGGGATAGTTTTATCATGTCCACGGTTAGCTGGGCGGGGGCGACGGTGAAGTAAGCTCTGCCTCTGAAAACAGGCTCGGGATTACCTAACACACCCCCACTAAGATAGAGCTTATAACTCCCTGCGGACAGGTTGTCGGGCAAGGTATCGCCCGTCATCACCTCCATGTTCCCCTCCCCATCTTCCAGTACCAACTGCACAATGTTGAAGGTTTTTTCTGTACTGACCGTATAGGATGGCTTTATGCCCACGGTGTTGCCGTAGGTCAGACCGGACGGGACTGTGACCGTTACGGTAAAGGGGTTCTTGGTAAAGTCGCATTGATCACAAGCCTCACGATTTTGTGTGACGCCGTTTACGGGTTCGTCCGCCTTAACAAGCAAGTAATGCGCCTCTGGCGTTGTAGTGCCTTGGCAGACCGTACAGGTCTGCCAGTGGTAGGTATCGTCGTGCTTGTACTCGGTGCCGTAGGTGCAGTTCGCCACATCCTCGGTAAAGCCGCAATAGGAGCATTTCAGGCTATGGGTGCCGTTGTTGTTGGAGGTGCCTTTGACGCCTGGATGGGTACACTCCTTCACCGTGACTGTGTCAGTCAACTCCCTTTGGTTTTCTTCGAGTTCAATCGGATTTCCTTGGGCATCGAAGTAGGCGTAGTGCAGCGTGGTCTGGGTGCCGTAGTTTGCCAGTAGCGAACTGACGTCCGTAGACGAACTTTTTCCATCTATCGTTGGGCCGCCAGTGTAGGTTCCACCCATCAATGACACCATGGATGTCTGCGTTAAAATAGCTGCACCGTCAGTGGAAACCACCTGTCCGGTTTTACCGGAGCTGCTGTCCTTAATGGTCAAAGTGCCCGTAGGGTAAACATAAATAGCCGTATCGCTGCTGGTAATTGTATGTCCTGCCAAGTCCAGTGTGGAGGTGTTGAGTACATGGACACTGGCTTGTGTGTCACCCATTTCTATACTGTCCGCCTGTATATCAGACAGAAGTGTTATTGTTACGTTGTTATAATTATAATAGATATCAAATGCTTTCGCAAAGTCACTCTCGCCAAGGTAGATGGTAGCTCCTTCGCTTGTCTCCACCTGCGCCACCAGCGCCGTACCGCAGCCCCCGCAGAGGTTTCCCACGCCAAGGGTGTGGGATTCTGCCGCAATTTCCGTTCCGCAATAGGGGCAGTTGCCGCCGTGGGTGCCGTCCCCCTGGTCCTTGAGGACCTGCGGATGGGTACACTCCCCCACCGTGACGGGACCGGTCAGGACCGTTGCGTACAAAGTTCCATCGTATCCAGGCAAGTCTTCACGTTTGATGGGGCTGCCGTTCTGATAATAGGCGCAGTTGTCATCCAGCAGGCCGCCCAGGGTGGCGCTTCTGCCGTATGCCGTAATCGCCGGGTTGCCGGTATAGGTCCCGGCAGAGAGGACGGCTTGAGCGCTGCTGCTGACAGCTAACCGGTCAACGGTCACTTCCGAGCCAGTGATATGCAGGGTTCCACCTGACGCATACAAGCCTTGGTTGTTCTCGCCGCTGGAGGAAAAGGTGCCTCCTTCCATTGTCAAGGTTCCTGCCATTAAGTAGACAGTGTTTACGCTGTTTCGGATATTGCCGCTGCCGCAAATGGTCAGATTTGCGCCATTCAGGACAATAGCCGCATTATTATCCGGGCCGTTTATTGTATACCCGTTCAGATTCAGTGTGAAACTCCCGCTATTTATTTGTATGCAGTTTGACAGCTCCACATTTTCCAGTAGCGTTATCGTTGCGCCGCTGTTTTCTTGCGCAAAGGCATCCGCCAGATTAGTAACATAGGCGGGTTCTTCGCCCTCTTTCTCTACCCTTGCCACCGCTCCCTCGGTTGGCTCGTCGATGGGTGCGGGTGCGTTGGCCTCGTCCAGCGCCGCTTGCAGGTTCCAGCAGGTGGAAAGGTCGATCAGGTCCTCCTGGTCCTCTGTCAGCTCAGCATAGAGTGCGAGAATCTCCTGGAGCTGTGCCTCCACCTCCGCCCGGTTGGCCTCCGTTACCCAGCGGGGCAGGGCGGCGATCAAGTCCTCTATGGGACAAATACGGCAGACAAACCCGCAAGGCTGGCCGGGATCGTCCTGAACATAGCCGCAGTCGATGTGTTCCAGGTGGTGGGTGCAAAGCCCAGTGTCCTCCAGCTCTGTGTTTTCGGTTTCTTCTGTATCAATATCAGTTTCTTTTGCATTGTCTCTGGCATTTTCCAGTTCCGTACCATCGCAGATACCGCACACATAGGCACAAGGCTCTGCCGGGACATAGCCGCAGTTTCCACCGTGTTCATGATGGCAGTCCAGCGTCCTGCTGATACAGCCACTTTCTTCACTGCACTGGTGGGAACAGTTTACTGGCTCCCGGATCTCTACATCAGACGGTGTGGTGCTGCCTTCCTCGGTCTCCTCCACTTCCGGATAACACTCGTCCGTGTGCGTATGCACACATTCCATAACTATTTCATAGCACTCGTCCGTATGCTCATGGGTGCATGGCTGTGCTTCTGTATAGCCGCACTCCGCCGTATGCTCCACATGGTGTTCACAGAGCCCTGTTTCCTGCTTCTCCAAAGCGGACACGGCAAAGCCGCTTATTGGCAGGGTGTTAAATAACATTGCCACCGCCAGCAGGATTCCCATGCCCCGCTTTAGCTTTCCTTTTTTCTTGTCCATAACACTAAAATCCTCCGATTCCAAATTTTCTATAGGCAGGCCGAGATTTTATCCGGCACTTTTTCCTTCCAATGCCCCATCCTTCTGCCGGAGGGCATCTTCTGCCATACATCAACTTTCCCTTCCTTCAGCTTCCTTACTGACTCCCTAAACTGCGCCTCCGCAAACGGGCGGACGATGAAGTCAAAGATATGCATCCGTATTGCCACTCTCACGAAGTAGGGGGCATCCGTGATCCATACCACCAGCGTGCCGCCAAACATCTCCCGGCAGGCACAGGCAAGCTCCATGCCCTGTGCGCCGTCCACGGCTACCACCACAAGGTCGCACTTCCGTTCCAGTCACTATATGTAAAAAGACACGGCAAATGGACAGACTTATCCCGTCTGTCTGTCTGTCTGTCTGTCTGTCTGTCTGTCTGTCTGTCTGTCTGTCTGTC